>JANMPY010000168.1:0-13939 GCA_031370095.1 Betaproteobacteria bacterium | reverse complement strand
TTGTGCTTCAAAGTTGATCTCTTCGTTTTTGCCGGTCGCGCCCAGCGCGGTGAAGCTTAGCGGCTGGAACATCGCCGTGACGACGTCGCCGCGCGTGAGCATCACGTTTTGCTTGGGGTCACGGATGATGCTGTCTAGCGGCATCGCGAAAACGCTCTCACCACGGGTGAGCTGGATGGTCATTTTGTTCACTGGCTGGCGCACACCGCTTGCTGTCGCGAGCGTATCGAGCAATTGTTCGCCACTTGGCGTGATGGGCACTCTCAAGCTATTGGTCACTTCACCGATCACGGTCACGTTTGACGACACATTGCGCGTTAATCGCACCAGCACTTCCGGCTGGTTGGCTTTGCCCGTGAGTCGCTTGACGATTTCGGTTTCAACCGCTTGTAGCGTCTGCCCGGCGGCTTGAATTTTGCCCGCGAAAGGCACGCTGATCACGCCGTCGCTATTGACCACTTGATCGGGCATGGTCGTGGCGCGTGCGGCGGTAGACACGCCGCGCACATCCGTAGCACCCGTCGTGAATAACGTCGCCGGTGGTGCTTCCCAAATGGAAACTTCGAGCACATCGCCGCTACCGATGGTTTGCACCCGCGAATCGATGGCAGCGAAGGCGTCCGAAAATTGCCGCGTCGCACGCTTATCAAATAATTCTTTGGCTACGCCGTCCGTGACATCGACAATTTGGATGCCCTTCAAATTCGGCTGGGTCGATTTTGGATCCGCGTCAGAGCGCAAAAAGCCGCTGGTCGGGATCGAATTACAACCGGAAAGGAGCACGGCTGCGCCAAAAATGCTGCCCAACAAGGTGATTGAGGTACGAGTCTGCATGTTTATTGCCAGATGGTTGAAGAGCGAATTATTACATAGGCCAAGCGCGGAACTGGATGTCGCATATTTTGTCAGACGCCTCGGTAACAATGGGTTGCAAGTCCCGCCTGAGTAGGTGGGGACGTATGGCGACTTTACGGGCACAATGCGCTAGAATCTTAATTGTTGTTACATCGATTCGCGGCTGCTTGGCGAGTCGACCAATTTTTGCCCCTCTTTTTTTCGGGGAACCGGTGGATTATTGAAGAGCCAGCATGGCAAGCGTTTTGATAAATCACGACGCGCAAGCCACTGACAATGTGCTCCACAATTTTCCTATTTTTTGTTAAGTATCCGGTAACAAATGATTCACAAAACTTGCCGCTGGCGCGCTAACAGAACAAAGTAGAAGTTGCCGAGCTAAACGTTGCGCAAGAGTGGTCTATAAAACTATGACAAAAAAAGTTGCGATGATTGGTTGTGCGTTCCGGTTTCCGGGGTCTACCAGTCAGGATTATTGGCCCGGTCTTTTAGAAGGCCGCGATTTGGTGACCGAGGTCGATGCGTCCCGATGGGAAAAAGCATCTTTCCTGCATCCCAATAAAAGTCATCCAGGGTCGAGCTATTCGTTTGCCGCCGGCTCAATTGGCGACATCAGTAAATTCGACGCCGCTTTCTTTGGAATTTCACCGCGCGAAGCCGCATTGATGGACCCACAGCAGCGCCTGCTGCTCGAAATGAGCTGGGAAGCGCTGGAAAATTCGGGCGTGAAGCCGTCTACGCTAAAGGGCAGCCGTTGTGGCGTTTATATCGGCATCGCCAGCGCAGATTATTCTTATCGCCTCGCCGACGATTTGGCAACCGTGGACGCCAGCGTGGCGACCGGAAACACGGCCAGCATCGCGGCCAATCGCCTGTCCTATGTATTCGATTTGCGGGGCCCTAGCCTTGCCATCGATACCGCATGTTCGTCTTCCCTCGTCGCGTTTCATCAGGCATGCCAGTCGATTCTTTCCGGCGAGACCGTACAGGCGCTGACGGGTGGCGTTAGCCTGCACATTCACCCGTTCGGCTTCATCAGTTTTTCCAAAGCGTCCATGTTGTCCAGGCGCGGCCACTGCAATGTGTTTGATGCCGACGGCGATGGCTATGTCCGCTCCGAGGGTGGAGGCATATTTTTCCTCAAAGATTACGACGCCGCAGTGGCCGATGGCAACCATATTTTGGCAGTCGTTGCCAACACCGCCGTCAATACCGATGGCCGCAAAACGGGGCTTACCGTGCCGAGTTCGGCTGCCCAAAGCGCGCTGCTTGAAGAGGTCTATGCACGCGCCAACATCGAGCCTGATGACATTGATTACATCGAGGCACACGGCACCGGCACTGCGGTCGGTGATCCGATCGAAACGCATGCCCTGGGTGTCGCCATCGGCAAGCGCCGCCGCGCAAAAAACCCCCTGCTTATCGGCTCGGTTAAAAGCAATATGGGCCACCTTGAGGCAGCCTCAGGTGTGGCGGGGCTGGTCAAGGCATTGCATTGCGTACAGCATCGTGTGGTGCCCGCCACCATCGGCATCAAGACGCCGAACCCGAATATTCATTTCGAAGAATGGAATATTGAAGTCGCGCGTGAAACCACGCCGCTTAAGAAAAATGGCAAGTTGATCGTCGGTACCAATTCGTTTGGCTTTGGCGGTGCCAATGCGCACATTATTTTAGAAAGCTACGATAGCCCGCTGGGCAAAGCACCGCGTCCGACCAACATTCACGATGTGCCCATTGTCATTTCCGCGAAAAGCGATGCGGCACTTAAAGTTGCCGCCGCAGACTTCGCCGTGTTCATGAAATCTAAGCCGCATGTGCCGCTTTACGATATCGCTTTCAATACCTGCTTTGCCCGTGATTGGCACGATCACCGCGCAATTGTTTTCGCGCATTCGTCTGAAACGGTGACGACCGCGCTGCAAAGCCTCGCCACCGGCACAGACAAAAACGTCGCGATGGATCACGGTGTGGCTATCGAGTCACCGATCGGTCCGGCGTTCATTTATTCGGGCAACGGCTCGCAATGGGTTGGTATGGGCAAGACTTTGCTGGCGGAGGATGTTGTTTTTCGCAACGCCGTGCGCGAAGTCGACGCAATTTTCCAGCGCTTTGCCGATTATTCACTCGAGGCCGAGTTGGCCGGTGATGGCCCCATCGCCGCCGATGAAAATCGTTACGAGCGAACCGAGATCGCGCAGCCCGCACTGTTCGCACTTCAGGTTGGCATTACCCAAATGCTTCGCCAACGCGGCATCACGCCCACCGCCGTTGCGGGCCACAGCGTCGGCGAAGTCGCGGCAGCTTGGGCCTCGGGCGCGCTGACATTGGCGGCTGCTGTGGAAGTCATCTATCACCGCAGTCAGCTTCAAGGCAGAACCAAGGGTCTGGGCGGGATGAGTGCGGTGCTGACTGATGCTAAAAATACGGCTGCGCTGATCGAGGAATTGAGCCTTGGTGGCGCGGTGGTGATTGCCGGCTTCAATAGCTCCCGTGGCGTAACCGTTGCAGGAACGGCCGAGTCACTGACCACGTTTGAGAGTGCGCTGGCGAGTCGCAGTATTCCCTTCAAGCGGCTCGACATCGATTACGCATTCCATAGTCCCGCAATGGATCGAATCGAGCTGGAAGTGCTTCAGGCTCTTGCCAAATTGCGGCCCAGTGAAACCGCCATCCCGTTTTTCTCGACCGTCACAGGCGAGTTGCTGGACGGACGTGAGTTACGCGCCGCATATTGGTGGCATAACATCCGCTTGCCCGTGCTGTTTGCGCAAGCGGTTAAAGGCTTGCAGGCCAAGGGCACCAATGTATTTATCGAGATTGGGCCGCATGCAGTGCTGCGCGGCTATCTCAACGATGCCGTCAAAGAAAATATCAGGGAAGGCAGCAACGAAAGCCCGAAGGAAACTTCGCGCGCAGGACGGGTCATTACCACCCTCACCCGCAACGATGGCACGCCGCCGCGCGTCTGGAGCGCCGCCAATCAAGCCCTCATCGCCGGCTGTGCGATCAACTGGGCGCACCTGTTGCCGTGGCGCGGACGTTTTGTCAACCTGCCGAATTATCCCTGGCAGCGCGAAACCCATTGGCACCCAACCACATCAGAGGCAGGCGGTCTGCTGGCACGGCGCAAAGAACACCCCTTACTTGGATATCGGCTCGCGCAACATGAATTCACCTGGGAGAATGTGCTCGACACCAGGCAATATCCGGCGTTGGCAGATCACGTCGTCGGTGAGGCGACGGTTTTTCCGGGCTCAGGCTTTGCCGAGCTGGCAATTGCCGCCGCGTTGAAAACTTATGGCGGCGATAGCGCATCGATCGAAGAACTCGAAATTCGCACACCGCTATTGTTGAGCGACGAGCATTCGAAAGTTGTCCGTGTCTCGATCGATCCGGCCGATGGTGGCTTCACGGTTCGCGCCCGGGAGCATGGCAGCGACGAAGCCTGGAACATCCACGCGGTTGGTCGACTGCTGCGCGAGCCGAGCAGACATGTATTCGATGAAAATAATTTGTCGCTGCCCACGCGCTCGCCTGATTTCGATGCAGTAAGTCAACAAGCATTGACGCAGGCGGCGGGGTTACGATACGGCCCTGCGTTCAGTGCCATCCGGCATGGTTGGGTGACCAGACGCACAGCAATTGCTGTGTTCAATGTGCCGACAAGCGTCGAGGATGAGATCGCCCAAACCCACGTCCATCCCGCGTTGCTTGATTGCACCTTCCAGCTCATTATTCAGTTGTTACGGGAAGACGCTGCCACGCAGGATGCGATGCGTAGCGGTCTTACGTTTGTGCCGACCCGAATTGAGCGTATCTCATTCCGGGCTGCTGCTGGCGGCATCGTTGCGCGCCCAGTCATGGCGCGCGCGACGCTGTTACGCCATACGCGCCAATCCATCGTCGCAGAATTTACGGTGTTTGACGACACGGGTCGCGCGATGGCTTGTTTTGAAGGCGTTCGTTTCCGCAGTATCCGCCTGCAAAAGAACGCGGCGGATCGGGTGCGATTTCTGGCAGAACGTGCAATCGCAGCACCCCATCGTTTATTGCCTGCCCCTGTATCGCCGCTGACGTTCGAAGAAGTACGCGTTGCCATGAGCGAGACCATTCGTCGTTGCGCTGCGGCGGGAATTCACCGTCGATATATTGACGAAGTTGATCCCTTGCTCGATGAAGTTTGCAGCCAGTTCGGGATCAGTGCATTGCGTGCATTGAGTGATCACAGTTTTGAGCTCTCGCACGCATCGCTTGACAGGCTCTACACGACCCATGCTGCGATTGCGCCGTTTTTGCGCCACATCGTTAGCGCTGCCAAAGATGATGGTTTGCTTCTGGAGACCGACACGGGTTTCCGGTTCTCGTCAGCGGATGCGGGTCAACCGTTGCCGGAAGAAATATGGAATAGCCTCGTTTCAGATTACCCGGATTGTTTCGATATCGTGCATCAGGTGGGCCGCGTTGGTCACCATCTGGGTGCCACGCTCAATAAGCAGCCGAGCGATGAATCGTCTGTGCCTCAACACGCTGCGCGACTCTCGGTGATCGCGCACGTAGTAGGTGCACAGGGAAGACAGCGTATTGGCGAAACGTTGCGCGAGATGATTGCGACCGCACAGTCGCGTCTGACCGATGATCAACGGTTGGGAATTGTTGAAATCAGCGAGTCACCTCCGCTATT
The DNA here is from genome assembly GCA_031370095.1 of Betaproteobacteria bacterium. Taxonomy (GTDB): domain Bacteria; phylum Pseudomonadota; class Gammaproteobacteria; order Burkholderiales; family Usitatibacteraceae; genus UKL13-2. The sequence continues at coordinate 8,400 of JANMPY010000168.1, read as the reverse complement.
TGCAGCGGACATTTGCGCAGCGATCAATTTTGATTTTTGTGATTATCAATATCTCACGCCATCATCTGCCGCCTTGCAACAGACGCAGCGGATGCAGGAGCGATTTCCGCTATTGATGGCGAATCTGATTAGCGAAGACGACGCAAAGACCGATACTGGCCTTGCCCATCGTGCGCAATTGATATTTTTGTCGCTGGATTTCAAGTCCCTAGACACAGCCTTGCGTGCGCTCGATGTCGCGCGGGAAAAACTGGCACCGGGCGGATCAATTGTCGTGATTGGCATGCACCCATCACGCTGGATGGATTTCACCTACGGCGAAAAAGCCGAGTGGTGGCGTCAGACCGCAGATGGCAACTTCGTATCTGCGCAACAGTCTTCCCGTTTCTGGTTGCAACAGCTCGCCAAGCGTGGATTTGGAACGCCGTCAGAAATCGATTTTTCCTCTGACATCAAATGTGGGCCTTACCTGCTGCTGGCTGGTGCCAACGGAATTGGCAACGGCAGCAATCGCCATACACAACCGGTGTCAGCGGCGGATCAGTCAGATAAAAAATCCTGGCTGATTGTGGCCGATGCCGTGGGACATTCGGCGCGGGTCGGCACGAAGGTGGCTGCTCGACTACGCGAGGCTGGGCACGCGGTATTTTGCACGACCGCTTTTGATACCTTGTCTTTGCGCGAGAGTCTTTCGCAATTGCGGATTGAAACCGGACGCGTGGATGGCGTGCTCCATTTGTCAGGTCTTCGGTTGCCTGAAAAGAATTTGTCGCCAAGTATGGATTTGGCACATCATGAGCGCCGCTGCCTCACCGCGCGGGCAATTGCGCAAGCCTGTGAAGAAACTAAAGTAGCGGCGATGTGCTGGATCGTAACCTCTGGCGCGATGTCGGCTTATCTGCCCGTCGCATCGCAAGGCGACGCTACCGGCAATTGGGAATGGTCGGCCGACGCGGCGTTGTGGGGATGGGGTCGAACCCTGATGAACGAGGCTGCAAATGCCAGAATCAAATTGATTGATTTGCCGGCCTATCGTGCCAAGGACGACGTCACCGATGCACTGACCAGAGAGCTCCTGCAGCCGGATGATGAGTCTGAAATTATTTTAGGGCTCAACGGCGCGCGTTTTGTGCCAAGGCTCGCGTTGGTGGCGCAGCCGACACCATTGTCAGTGGCCGGGTCGGTAAATATTCCCAGCGCAACAGCCGGGACACCTGCAAAAGCGGCCAAAGATCTGGCTGCTGCCCAAAAGCAAAATGAGACGATGCGCCTTGGCTTTGACTTTCCTGGCCAACTGCGTAATTTGCGTTGGGAGTCTCATCCGCGATCGGTGCCTAAGCACGACGAAATCGAAGTCGAGGTGCAAGCTACTGGGCTCAATTTCCGCGACATTATGTACGCGCTTGGATTGTTGTCTGATGAAGCGATCGAGAATGGTTTCGCCGGTCCTACACTCGGCCTTGAGTTTTCGGGTGTCGTGTTGGCCGCTGGCGCAGATACCTCAGGATTTTCGCCCGGTGACCGCGTGGTTGGTTTTGGTCCGTCTTGTTTTGCCAATCGTGTGATCACAAAGTCGATCGCGCTATCGCACATCCCGCGAAACCTGTCGTTCGAAGCGGCGGCAACCATACCCAGCACCTTTTTTACGGTTTACTATTCTCTCCTCCACCTTGCGCAACTGGAAGCTGGTGAAACCGTGCTGATTCATGGTGCAGCAGGCGGCGTGGGTATCGCGGCCATCCAGATTGCCAAGTGGCGCGGCGCGACCATTTATGCGACGGCGGGATCGGACGAGAAGCGCGACTTTTTGCGCCTGCTCGGTGTCGAGCATATTTACGACTCCCGCAGCCTTGCATTCGCCGATGATATTCTGGCCGCAACCGATGGTCGTGGTGTGGATGTTGTGCTCAATTCGCTTGCCGGTGAGGCAATCAACCGCAATTTGCGGATCCTCAAGCCGTTTGGCCGGTTTATCGAACTTGGTAAACGCGACTTCTACGAAAATACCAAAATTGGTTTGCGTCCATTCCGTAACAACATCAGTTATTTCGGTGTCGATGCGGATCAATTGATGAGTGAGCGGCCTGCGCTGACGCGTCGGCTGTTCGGCGAAATGATGCGCTTGTTCGACGATGGTGTGCTGCATCCGCTGCCCTATCATGCGTTTGAGGCCGAAGATATTGTCGATGCTTTCCGCTACATGCAGCAGGCACGTCAAATTGGCAAAATCGTCATCACCTACCATCACGAAATTTCTCCTACGTACGCTGCGCAAGCGCCTCAGTCGTCAGATGCGACGAGCGGGGATGTTGTCCCTGCCCCGCGCTTGGCGCTGTCGCCAGATGCCACCTATCTCGTCACGGGTGGCCTGACAGGCTTCGGGCTGAAGGCTGCACAGTGGCTAGCTGCGAAGGGCGCGAAAAACCTCGTCTTGATTGGTCGTCGTGGTGCAGCGACTGCAGAAGCAGGCTCAGCCCTTGATGAACTCAACGCCATCGGTGTGTCGGTTTACTCAGCCGCATGCGACGTAAGCGATGAGAACGCGCTAACTCAATTGCTGGCGAAAATTTCTGTGTCGATGCCGCCGCTGAAGGGCATTGTCCATGCGGCAGCGGTTATTGAAGACAGCTTGATCCGCAACGTCACGCCCGAACAATTGCACAATGTACTCGCACCGAAAGTGCTGGGTGCGCAGTATCTGCACACGCTGACACTGGACTCACCGCTCGATTTTTTTGTTCTGTTTTCTTCTGCAACGACCTTGTTTGGTAATCCCGGCCAGGGCAGCTACGTCGCCGCCAATGCGGCGCTCGAATCGCTCGCGACCGCCCGCCTTCGCGCGGGCTTAACGGCGACGTGTGTGCGTTGGGGCGCAATCGACGACGTGGGATTCCTGGCGCGAAACGAAAAACTCAAAGATGCTCTGCAAAACCGCATGGGCGGTGCCGCATTGCACTCCGCAGCGGCGCTGGATGAGTTGGAAGGCATGCTGCTGTCAAAGCAATCCGGGCTTGGCGTGATGGAGCTGGATTGGCGTGCACTGGCGAGGTTCTTGCCAACGGCCTCCAGCCCGCGCTTCAGCGATTTAGCCAGACTCGGCGGGGACGCCCCGGGCGAGGACACCAACGCGGATGATATTCAGCGGCTGTTGGCCGAGTTACCTGATGAAGCACTATTGGCGACTTTTATCGACATGATAAAAGTGGAAGTCGGCGAAATACTTCGCGCGTCAGTGGACAAACTCGATACGCACCAATCAATGTTTGAAATGGGTCTGGATTCGTTGATGGGTGTCGAATTGGCAATCGCTTTGGAGGGTCGCTTTGGGGTTCGCCTGCCAGTGATGGCACTTAGCGAAAGCCCAACCATCGCGAAGCTGGCCGCACGCATGATTGCGCAGTTGCGCGGAGTTGATGGGATTACTTTGGCCGCAGGAGCTGCACCTCCTTCACAAGTTCAGCAGGTGCAACAGGTCGTGATGCAGCATGCTGCCGGTGTCAGCGATGAATCAGTAAAAGAATTCATTAGTGAAATTGCGGCCGCAGATCCGGCTGAGCAACGACGGATGATTCAGTAAAATGCGGCCAAGAACCATATCCGGCCTGACCGCGCAGCTCAAGGACAAGCTGATCCAGCAGGCGCTCGAACGGCGTCTTCGTCACGCGACGCAGTCCGATAGCGCGCCGCTAAGTCTGGTCGGTGGGTTTGGCACGGCGGACAAGATTCCCGAACAGCATTACCGTTTTCATTTACACCCTGGCTACCAACAAATTCGCATCATGAATGATGGTGCCGCCCGCCTAGGGATAGGTAATCCGTTCTTTAAGTTGCATGAGGGAACTGCAGGCGCGACCACCGACATCGGCGGGAAATCGTATCTGAATTTCGCCAGCTACAATTATCTTGGGCTGTCGGGGCATCCAGCGGTAATCGACGCAGCCAAAGCCGCCATTGACCGTTATGGCACGTCGGTTTCTGCCAGCCGCCTTGTTTCCGGTGAGCGCCCGGTGCATCGCCAACTCGAGCAGGCACTGGCGCACGTTTATGGTGTGGACGATGCCATCGTATTTGTGAGCGGGCACGCGACCAATGTCACGACCATTGGTTATTTATTTGGACCCAAAGATTTGGTGCTGCATGACGAATTTGTCCATAACAGCGCCTTGCAGGGCATTCAGCTTTCGGGTGCCCGCCGTCTTTCGTTTCCACACAATGACTGGCAGGCACTCGATACGATCCTGACCGAACAGCGGCGACATTTCGAGCGGGTGTTGATCGTGCTGGAGGGTGTTTACAGCATGGATGGTGATTTCCCCGACCTGCCTAAATTCGTCGAAGTGAAGCGTCGGCACTTCGCGTTTCTGATGGTCGATGAAGCGCATTCATTTGGCGTGATGGGAAAAAACGGGCTCGGCATTCGCGAACATTTTGGTCTCGCCGGGAGTGACGTCGACATCTGGATGGGTACGCTAAGCAAATCCCTCGCCGGTTGCGGCGGCTATGTTGCAGGTGAAAGTGCGCTGGTCGAGCATTTGAAGTTTCTGGCCCCCGGATTTCTCTACAGCGTCGGGATGCCGCCGCCTGTCGCCGCTGCGTCGCTTGCCGCTTTGGAGTGCATGCAACGCGAGCCAGAACGCGTATCGCTATTGGTGGAACGCGGGCAGCAATTTCTACAGGAAGCGCGGGCTGCAGGCATCAATACGGGCAGCAGCGAAGGCCTCGCGGTGGTGCCGGCAATTATTGGCTCCTCGCTCAGTACGGCGAGAGTATCTGCCGCGATGTTTGAGCGCGGCATCAACGTCCAGCCGATTTTGTACCCGGCCGTACCCGAAAAATCAGCGCGCCTGCGTTTTTTTATTTCCTGCCAGCATTCACCCGCGCAAATACATGACACCGTTGATGCATTGGCACAAGAAATCCGGCGCATTTAGCTCTGCGTCGCCGCTATAGTGGGACATCGCCTATCCGCCGCGTTCGGCCAGTTGAAACGTCTGTTGAGTGCCTCTCCGGCGGCAAACACACAAGCGCCCTACCCCAAAACACGCAACGTTGTTTTGGACATCCTCGCCGAGGGGCGCCGAAAAAATATCGTCCATCTGTTTTTAGAAGTGGACGCTAACGCAATACGTGCGCAGATCGCCAAGCAAGCTGCGCAATCGGGGGAAACAGTTTCGATCACCAGTTACGTGGCATCGATACTGGCCTGTAACGTTGCCAAAAATCCACGTATGCACGCTTACCGGCACAAAGGCCGTGCGCTCATCATGTTCGCCGATGTCGATCTGTCGGTAATGATCGAACGTGAAGTCGAAGGCGCGCTGTTACCGTTGCCGTATATCATTCGCGCCGCCAACCAAAAAACTTTTCTTGCGGTAGACAAAGAACTGAAACACGCAAAATCTGCCCCTCTATACGCAGAGGGTCCATTGTCCGCACTTGAAGCACAGTTTTTTTCGCTCCCAAGCATATTAAGAAAGATTGTGTGGTATTTCGCTCGAAGCGACGCCCACCTATTCAGGGAGCTCGCAGGCACAGTAGGGGTTACTTCCATCGGCATGCACGCAACGGGTCGCGTTTTTGCCCTACCCATCACGCCGATGACGCTGACGCTGACGATTGGAGCCATCAGTACTCAACCGGCGTTAGCCGATGGAGCCCTGATCGAGCGCGAGTCTTTACAACTGACCCTTTCTGCCGATCACGATGTTATTGACGGCGCGCCACTGTTGCGGTTTGCGGCAACTCTGAAAGACAGCCTCGAGCGGGGTGGTCGCTAGCGACTAGTGCTCTGACGAACGGTTGCCATCGTCGAGACGAATAAGCAACGAGTCCAGTAACTCAAAGTGCCGCGCCCATGTTGGCAATTGAAATGTCTGTAGACGCTCAATTTGTGCAGCTCTCTTCGCACTGTTTGGGCTGGCATATTCTTTGATCAAGCCAAGCCAATATTGCGGGTCGAGTGGATCAGCATAATCGGGTATGTCCGCCGCAAACTCACGAAATACCGCCAGATCACTCGCCACGACCGGCACACCGGCTGCCAAAGCCTCAACCAGTGGCATACCGTAACCCTCGACGAAGCTTGGAAACAGCAACGCCTGCGCGTGGTGCAGGTAGGTTGCGAGGTCGGCGTCGTTGCAGCGGGAAAATTCGAAAACGAACCCGCGCAGCAATTCGCTGCGTTCCAGCAGGTCAACGACATTTTCGCATTCCCAGCCGCGTCGACCGATGATGACCAGGCGGGGCGCGTCAGCACCCATCTGTTCTCGCATACGGCGCCAAAGATGCAACAGCATCAAATGGTTTTTGCGCGGCTCTATCGTACTGAGCACGACAAAGTATGGCTCTTTGATGGGACGTGTGGATGGTGAGGCATGAGAGAGACCCGGTGCCAGGGGTGCGACGACTACCGGTGGCATTGGCAGTGCCACGCGTCGGGAAAATTTTTCGAGACTTGCAAGCGTTGCCAGAGAATTGGTAATTATTCCGTGGGCGAGCAGGAGCACGTTGTGCATGCGCCGTCGATGTTTTTCCAATTCGCCTGGCCGACAATATTCCGGATGCGTGATCGGGATGAGATCATGAACCATGAAAACCGGCCTGACACCGCGTGCGCGCAAACCACGCGCATATTGCCCATCGGCAAGTCCCATGTGACCGGTATTGAACAAAATTGCGCCTGCAACTCGGCGTTCAGCCCAACTGCTACGGCACGCGACGATGATAAGCTTTGGCAGGAACGCCCAGTTTGAAAACGTAAGAGCTGATTGATCCAACAGCAGGTCGAAAACCCGTTCGGACGTGACTTTGGGCAGCACAACATTAAACGCACCCAGACTCAATACTGCGCGCGCCGCGCCGCTGTAACGACGGACGTACTCCAAGCTTACTCGGTCGACCCCGGTAGGCAAGCGCTTCGCAAACTTGCGATATAGCAGACGCGAGACGTCAATGAAAATAGCCGGCATCTATTAGTCGCGAACAAAACGAACTAGCGTCATGCAAAGCGAACGCGTTTGGATCGAATTGAACCCCAGCGGAGCCAACGAATAAAAAAGCGCGGAGATTGATTTGTTGCGGATAGAGATAATTTCAAGACGCAATCCTGCGCCACGTTGCGTGGCACAAAAAATATTACTTGTCCCAGAATATTGGTCGGGGCGAGAAGATTCGAACTTCCGACCCCTTGCACCCCATGCAAGTGCGCTACCAGGCTGCGCTACGCCCCGACTGAAACCCGATTATAGCGGCTTACGGCTAACCGTTGAGCATCGTGACGATACTTTTCAGCTCGCTTTTTACCAGACTGATGTCGAGACCAGATTCGTTTTTGGATAATTTCAACGCTGTGGCCGCAGGCTCATCGAGGCGATTGCGCGCGCCGTTGATGGTGAAGCCATGCTCGTACAAAAGCTCGCGGATGCGGCGAATCAAAAGTACTTCGTGATGTTGATAATATCGCCGATTGCCGCGACGCTTGAGTGGTTTCAACTGGGTGAATTCCTGCTCCCAGTAGCGCAGCACATGGGGCTTGACGCCGCACAACTCGCTAACTTCGCCGATGGTGAAGTAACGTTTAGCCGGAATAACCGGCAAGCTACTGTTGAGCGACGGTTCCATTGAAAGACTTCTCCACGAGGCTCTTCAGTTTTTGACTGGCGTGGAAAGTCACTACACGGCGCGCCGTGATGGGAATTTCTTCACCCGTTTTGGGATTGCGTCCCGGACGCTGCGGCTTGTCACGCAACTGGAAATTACCAAAACCCGACAGCTTCACGCTATCACCATTCTCAAGGGCAAGACGAATTTCTTCGAAAAAAGACTCGACCATATCTTTGGCTTCGCGCTTGTTCAAGCCCACTTTTTCGAACATTAAGTCCGCAAGCTCTGCTTTTGTCAGCGTTGTGTTCATTTTCTCTTTATTTTCTTAGTGTTGCGCCGAAATCTTTATAAAGCACTTCAAGTATTTCGGAGACTTTCTTATCTGCCTCAGAATCCACTAAAGTCCTATCAGTATCCTGCATAAGTATGCGGAAGGCAACACTTTTTTTCCCGGAACCGAGGTTTTCACCGCGATATAAGTCGAACGGTGAAAAGTCGATCACAGCGGCTGGTTCTGAGGCGTTTACGGCGTCAAGCAAAGCCTGAATTTCCACCACATCGTCGACCAACACAGCGATGTCTCGGCGGACGGTTTGCATCCGTGAAATCGGGCGATGCCACGGCGGCGTCACATCCACAAGCGCCCCCACGTGGAGCTCAAACAGAATCGGTGCAATAGGCAAATCATATTTTTGTTGCCACTGCGGATGCAATTCACCGAGCACACCAACACTTTTCCCGGCAATTAAAATAGTCGCTGATCGTCCTGGGTGCAATGCCGGATGCGGCGCTTTCGCG
>JANMPY010000108.1:0-2240 GCA_031370095.1 Betaproteobacteria bacterium | reverse complement strand
CCTGTTTACATCGGGACTAGATGCGCTGGCAGACTTTGTTCCTGTCATCGAAAAAACAATTCACGATTTCATTGCGCAGTTAAGCACACCGATGGACGTGTCAAACGATGCGCTTTATCGATATGAGGTGCCGTTAATTTCCGAAGACGGATCGTGCTCGCTGATCGATGAGATGGATCCAGCACCGTATGATCTTGCGCGCATTCTTGGCGGGGAGAGCGAGGCCAATACCCGCAAATTAAAACTGCTCAACATCATGGTTACCCGCGCCACCATGCTGACCGGCGCTGACTGGGTTGGCATTTATCAGCGTCGTGTGAATCCCGTCGGCAATATCGTGTTGGCCAAGCTCGCCTACCGCGGTCGTCCGAGCCGCGCGGAATTTCCGCTCAACGCAGAATTCGCCAAAGGCAGCACCAATAGCGCGGTCGGTTTGTCTGGTGTGGCCAAGTTGATTGACGATGTCGCCGCCCACACCGCAGAGGGCGGCGGATTTTACGTTTGCGATGATCAGGTGCAGTCGGAAATCTGCGTGCCGATTGTTGATGCGGCAGACGGCAAGGTGATTGGCATCATCGATGCGGAAGCATCACCAAGAAATTTTTTCAATGCCGACCGGCAGGCGGTGATTGTGGCGATGGCGTTGGTGGCGACGGCGTTGTTGCCGTAGTGGGCTCGAAACTCAACGAGCATTCGACTGCGCGTGTGGCCTTAACTGCTGCGATGATGTTGTCCTCAGTCCAAATGACCCTGCAAACTGTTGTTGAGGACTTGACGAAAAGCTTGCAAGGTTAAATATACCGGCTAGCAGCCTGTCGCTCATGGTCACCGCACGCCAAGCCGCCACAGTGAAGTCACTTCCGCCGCGCGCGCCGCATGCAGCGGATCGGTCGCGTCAGCAACGCGTGGATGGCTGGGACGTGCGTCATGCCGCTCGATGACGGTGAGATTCGTAGCCGCAAAATACGTGAGTAAGGTTTCGCGCGAACGCAGGCCAAGATGCTCGGCGATGTCGGAGAGGATCAGCCAGCCTTCGCCGCCCGGCTGCAGATGCGCTGCCAGCCCAGCGATGAATCCTCGCAGCATGCGGCTATCCGGATCAAAAATTGCGGCTTCAATCGGCGAACTGGGTCGCGCAGGAATCCACGGTGGATTGCAAACGATGAGTGGCGCGCGCCCTTCGGGGAAAAGATCCGCCTCTACCACCTGCACCTGTGCGGCAAGCTTGAGCCGTTTGATGTTGTCGCGCGCACAGGCCAACGCGCGCGTATCCATATCGGTGGCGATGATGCGCTCTATTCCGCGCCGCGCCAGCACGGCGGCGAGTACGCCGGTACCGGTGCCAATATCAAACGCCAGCGGCAGTGATTTTTTATTTTCGCCCGATGAATGTGAAACCGGCAATGGTGCATCGGCCACCAGGCCCACGTACTCGCTGCGCACCGGCGCAAATACGCCGTAATGCGGATGGATGCGGTCATTCAACGTGGAAACTTCCACGCCCTTTTTGCGCCACTCGTGCGCGCCAATCAGGCCGAGTAATTCGCGCATCGACACCAGCGAGTCCCCTGCCCCCGCGTCGCTACCGGGAAGGCCGTATGCTTCAGTGCAGGCACGCTGCAGATCGGGTGCTCTGCGCAGCGGCACGCTGTAATCACCTGCCAGCGGCAGCAGCAACATGCCGAGCGTGCGCGCGCGCTGCGATTGTGCGAGGCGATGTAGATGGAACGCTTCGGTCGGCGGGATGCTGGCGTGCGTCGCTGTCGGTGTCAATGGAGTTGCTGGCGTTGCAATGGGATCGTTTGGTTTCTGCAGCTTGGCCGCCAATGTTGACTCACGTGTCTTGCGCGATTTTTGATCAGCGCGGCGCGCCATCGCCACCAATATCTGGCGCGCGTTCTGAAAGTCGCCGCGCCATAAGAGCGCCGTACCTTCGCAGGCAAGGCGGTAGGCGACATCGGCAGACATTTGTTCATCTGCGATCACCACACGCTTGTGCGGCGCGGTGCCGTTTTCAGAGCGCCATCGCGCCGAGCGCGCGAGGCCGGCTTCGGTCCAGCAAATGATGGGGTGGTCGTTCACATGCATTTCTTTCGTTTGCTGATTACAAAATTGCAGGGCGGCTGTTGGCGAAGCCACGGCGGCATTGCCGTTGATTGCGAGCGCCAGCCGCAAGCGTTTCCGCTGAAAAGCGCGGACGCACCATCATCGCTGTTTTTCAGGGCGCTGCGCGCGGTGCG
>JANMPY010000509.1:0-2465 GCA_031370095.1 Betaproteobacteria bacterium | reverse complement strand
GGCAATCCCAGTGTCAGCAAAGGATCGCAAATGGCGGATCGCGGCAAAAGGTACCACGAATGAAAGCCGAGCTTTCTGCCATCGTTGAGAATGATGATCGAGCCGCGCGCCACTTCGCTACCCGTACCGGAGGTGGTAGGCACTGCGATCAATGGCGCGGCAGCGGCGGTAATGCGGGTGCTGCCGCCTTCGATGGTCGCGTAGGTTTTTAAGTCGCCCGGATGTGTGGCGAGAATCGCGGCACCTTTGGCAAGATCAATCGAGGAGCCGCCACCGACGGCGATCATGCCGTCGCAGCCTGCGTCGCGATACATGTCGGCCGCGCGACGCGTCATCGCCTCGGTCGGATTCGAGGGCGTATCGTCGAAGATGGTGCATGGCAGCCCGCCGAGCGAAGCGGTCACGCGCGCAACGAGACCAGCCGCGACGACGCCCTTGTCGGACACGATTAACGGACGGCGGATGCCGATGCGTTTGCATTCGGATTTGAGTTGCAGCAACGCATCGGTGCCGATGTGGATGTGGGTCAGGTAGTAGATGAATGCCATGGAGTATTAATCGCTTCTGATGTTAAATCTCTAACATTGGCGCGACATTCAGGCCAATGGTGGCCTGTAAACATCGCCAATGTTATGCGGTTACTCCCGCGTGGGGTGCATTATTCACTGACTTGTGCTGCTACCTGCGACAACGATTTTCAGCCAGACGACGAATTGAATTCCACCAATCCCTGCCAGTTAATCGCGCCATCTGCGCAAAAATCCGCAATGAAACTCTCGGTGAAGCGATTCACTACTTTGGCGTATGCGACGTCGAATTCATCATTACGCTGCTTGGCTTGATACCCTAGCGGCTCGATGATGTCGATGTACAAGTTCATGTCGCCGGAAACGAATTCCCAGAACCGCTGGCCGCAGAGTTTCTGAAAATCGCCCTTATCGGGCGTCTCGTCGCGCCCATAACAACATCCATTGACTGCCCGTACATCCAGCTTGGACTTGCCAGTTCGCGCGATGCGCGTCGCCTTCTTGAAATTGTCACGCATCTTGTTGATCTGGCCACTGTTGCCCCAATTGGGGCCGGACTTGATTGATACCAGCCAGCGGATGCCGTCACGATCAAATTCCAGATCAATTCCCTCAGCGTTTGATTTCTTGCCGCCAAATGCTTTTGCGTTGATATGGATTGCCAGGCCTTCCAGAAAATCGCCGAACAGCGTCTCTTCCTGGGACGACAGGTGTGCATCCAGCAGCACGCGCACCAACGCCTCCGCCGTGAGAATATTTTTAGCCTTGAAAAGATATGGGTTCTTACGCTTGAGAATCTGCTTGAGCTTGAGGTCTTCCAGTCGCGCGAGCCGGGTTTGGTGGAATCCGCTGATGTTGGCCGCAACGTAGTCGCGGATTTCCTTAGGACTCGGTAGTGGCATAGCGAGCGTGCTTTTCCATCAGAACCAGTTGCTTGGGCCCGGACTTGGCTTTCGCCGCAACCATGTCGTAATACTCGCGCAAAATCTCGATGCCGACGGCATTGCGCCCCATGCGCTCGGCCACCGCGATCGTTGTTCCCGATCCCATAAACGGGTCCATCACACAGTCGCCCTCACGTGTGAACAGGTTAATAAACCATTCCGGCAGCGCCTCTGGAAACGCGGCGCTGTGATTCTTGTTGCCGCATTCGGTCGCCATATGCATGACGTTGGTGGGATACGCCATTGAACGGCCAATCCAGTTCTCGATTTTCTTGCCGAAGCCACTACCGACTTTGGATTCATCACGCTTGCGGTCGGTATCGGAGAGGTTCTTGAGGCGTGTTTTTGCCCAATCTCCCGTTGGCACCATCACGGCATCCTGGTACATGTTGAAGTTCTTCCGCTTATTGAACTGCAACAAGCGCTCCCACGAGTCGCGAAAACGGTTGGGCCACTTGCCGGGGTAGCAATTTTTCTTGTGCCATATCATTTCTTCGGTCCACAACCAGCCTTGCGCGCGCATGGCGAGAATCAGCTCAAGCACATAGGTGTGCCGCTCGCCGTCGACGACGCGTTCCTTGATATTGAGCATAAAGGTGCCTGTCGGCTTGAGAACGCGTTGCAGTTCCGCCGCGATCGGCATGAACCACTCGACGTATGCGTCTGGACGAATTCCACCGTATGTTTGCGTCCGCTGATCTGCGTAAGGCGGCGATGTAATGATCAGATCCACCGTCTCGTCATCAATTTTCTTGATCTCTTTCGCGGCATCACCCAAGTATAGACGTATTGACATCGGTGTTCAGCTCCGAAAAATTTAATGGATAAACGCAATCAATACTACCAAAGATTTGCTGCTCAACCGCGAACGTGGTGTGACGTTCGATGCCAGGGTTCACAGGTTTTTCTAACAAGCACCCGTGTAAAACCGCTTCGGGCAAATTGCCTCATACCGATTATTGCCGCCGATCTCCACTTGTTCGCCTTCGGTGAC
>JANMPY010000040.1:0-1579 GCA_031370095.1 Betaproteobacteria bacterium | reverse complement strand
CATTGAACACATCCGGATGCGCCTTCTCGACTTCATCGAACAGGATCACGCTGTACGGTTTGCGACGCACCGCCTCGGTGAGATAGCCGCCTTCGTCGTAGCCCACATAGCCGGGCGGTGCGCCGAGCAGCCGCGCGACGGAATGTTTCTCCATGAATTCACTCATATCGATGCGAATGAGATGGTCTTCCGAATCGAACATGAATTCGGCGAGCGCTTTACAAAGTTCAGTCTTACCAACGCCAGTGGGGCCTAGAAAAAGGAAGGATCCATAGGGACGATTCGGGTCGCCGAGGCCTGCGCGGGAGCGGCGGATCGCGTCTGACACCAAGCGCACCGCTTCATCCTGCCCGACAACGCGACGGTGCAAATTGTCTTCCATCTTGATGAGTTTTTCGCGCTCGCCCTGCATCATTTTTGAGACCGGAATACCGGTGGCGCGTGAAACCACTTCGGCGATTTCGTCGGCACCGACTTGCGTGCGCACCAGCCGCGTCTTGGCTTGCTTGCCTTCAGATTTTTCGGCTTGGTGCAGTTGCGCTTCGAGTTGTGGCAGCGTGCCGTATTGGAGCTCGGCGAGTTTGTCGAATTGACCTTTGCGTTGCAGGTCGGCCATCTGCGTTTTGATCTGCTCAATCTCTTCACGAATGTGCTGCGTGCCCTGCACCTGGGCTTTCTCGGCCTTCCAGATTTCTTCGAGATCCGAATATTCTTTCTCAAGCCGTTTGATTTCCTCCTCGATCAGCTTGAAGCGCTTTTTCGAGCCTTCGTCTTTTTCTTTTCTGATCGCTTCGCGTTCAATCTTCAACTGAATTAAACGCCGCTCAAGTTTGTCCATCGATTCCGGTTTGGAATCAATTTCCATTCTGAGCCGTGCCGCCGCCTCATCGATCAGGTCAATCGCTTTGTCAGGCAGGAAACGATCCGTGATGTAGCGGTTCGATAGCTCTGCCGCCGCGATGATGGCAGGATCGGTAATCTCCACGCCGTGATGCGCCTCGTAGCGCTCCTGCAAGCCGCGCAGAATGGCGATGGTGGCCTCCACACTCGGCTCACCCACTAATACTTTTTGAAAACGGCGCTCAAGTGCCGCATCTTTTTCAACATACTTGCGATATTCGTCGAGCGTGGTCGCACCGATGCAATGCAGCTCGCCGCGCGCCAACGCGGGCTTCAACATATTGCCGGCATCCATTGCGCCTTCGGCTTTGCCCGCGCCCACCATGGTGTGCAATTCGTCGATGAAAACGATCGTTTTGCCAGCATCCATCTCGAGTTCTTTCAGCACCGACTTTAAGCGCTCCTCGAATTCACCGCGATATTTAGCACCAGCGAGTAATGAGGCCATGTCGAGCGACAGCACGCGTTTGTCTTTCAGCGACTCGGGCACCTCGCCGTTGATGATGCGCTGCGCGAGTCCTTCCACAATCGCGGTCTTGCCGACACCGGGCTCGCCGATCAGCACCGGATTATTTTTGGTGCGGCGCTGCAATACCTGAATCGCCCGGCGGATTTCATCGTCGCGACCGATCACTGGGTCGAGCTTGCCCATGCGCGCGCGTTCGGTGAGATCGGTAGT
>JANMPY010000014.1:0-2293 GCA_031370095.1 Betaproteobacteria bacterium | reverse complement strand
CTCCATCATGCGTACAAACCGGTCAAACAAATACCCCACCTCGTGCGGCCCGGGACTTGCCTCAGGATGTCCCTGAAAACTGAACGCCTGCTTGTCGGTACGCTCAAGCCCTTGGCAGGTGCCATCAAACAACGACTTGTGCGTCACGCGCAAATTGGCGGGCAAGGTTTTTTCGTCGGCTGCAAAGCCGTGATTCTGGCTGGTGATATAAACTTTTTTAGTTGCCAAATCCTGCACCGGGTGGTTCGCGCCGTGATGACCGAATTTCATTTTCATGGTCTTGCCGCCGGACGCGAGTGCTAACAATTGATGGCCGAGACAAATGCCGAAAACGGGAATGTCTTTCGCAATGATGTCGGCAATCGCTTTGATCGCGTAATCGCACGGCTCAGGGTCACCCGGACCGTTGGACAGAAATACGCCGTCGGGCTTTAACGCGACCGCAGTTTCTGCCGTCGCCTCAGCAGGCAACACCGTAATGCGGCAACCGCGCTCGGCGAGCATCCGCAAAATATTGTGTTTCACGCCGTAGTCGTAGGCGACGACATGAAATTTTGAATTTTCCTGCACGCGGTAGCCGGCACCCAGCGCCCACGTTGACGCGTTCCACGCGTAGGGTTTTTCGCAGCTAACGACTTTGGCTAAATCCAGCCCAGCCATATTCGGCGCGGCTTTCGAGAGCATGTGCGCTTTGCTGATCGCAATGTCATCGTGTGAACCAACAAGGATGCAACCGTTCTGCGCGCCCTTTTCACGAATCAATCGCGTGAGCCGGCGCGTGTCGATGTTGGCAATCGCGACGACGCCGTTACGCTGCAAATACGCGGGCAAGGTTTCCTGCATGCGCCAGTTCGACGCCAGCGTCGGCAGATCGCGAATAATCAACCCTGCCGCGTAACAATTATCGGACTCGACATCTTCCGCATTCGCGCCGGTGTTGCCTATATGCGGATACGTGAGCGTGACAATTTGCCCCATGTACGAAGGATCGGTGATGATTTCCTGATAGCCCGTCATCGCGGTATTGAACACGACCTCGCCCGCCGTGTGACCGTCTGCGCCAATGGATGCGCCCTTGAACACAGCACCGTCGGCGAGCACAAGGACAGCGGGATGATGGTGGGGATGAGCGGGGGAATGCACGTGAACTCCGGGGATAAGCGGGCTGAAATGCTCCCGCGACGCGCATAAAAAACGGGAAAGACCGGTATCGGCACTTTCCCGCGCTCTTCGATTAAAAGCTTTCGCGATTAAAAGAGAATTTTACCTTATTGCGTGCCTTTGGGCAACGCCGAAATTGCGTTTACTTGAGCCCCAGCACATCGACCATATCGTAAAGCCCACTCTTTTTGTCGGCAAGAAACGCTGCCGCCCGCAGCGCGCCTTCGGCATAATTGGTGCGCGACGACGACTTATGGCTGATCTCGATACGTTCGCCAGCGCCCGCAAACATCACCGTATGTTCACCAATGACATCACCGCCGCGAATGGCAGTAAAACCGATGCTGCCAACCTTTCGTTCACCAGTATTCCCATGGCGATCAAATATTGCCACTTCGTCGAGCGACTTGCCCATCGCCTCCGCCGCGACTTCGCCCATCTTTAATGCGGTGCCCGATGGCGCATCGACTTTCATTTTGTGATGCGTTTCAATAATTTCGATGTCGTATTGTTGGTGCAGGGTTTTGGTCGCAAGTGCGATCAGTTTCAGCATCACGTTCACGCCCACGCTCATGTTTGGCGCAAACACAATCGCGATGTCAATTGACGCCGCCGCAATTTGTTTTTTTTCTTCCGTTGAAAATCCGGTGGTGCCGATCACCAGATTCACGCCATGTTTTCGACAGGCGGCGATATACTTTAACGTTGCATCGGGCCGGGTGAAATCGATGAGCACATTGGCTCGCGCCAGCGCAGCATCGACGTCGGCGGTGACGACGATACCCGCAGCGTTGGCGGCAAGCGTCCCTGCATCCTGCTCCAGCAAAGGGCTCGCAGCATGCTCAAGAACGCCACAGATCTTCGCACTGGGCAATGAGCCGACTGCATCAAGCAGCGCGCGACCCATGCGGCCCCCGGCACCGGCAATCGCCAACTGCAGTTGTGCCTGCGGTGACATCTGCGACTACTGCTTCGGTGGCGGTGCGCCTGGCGGCAAGGTATTGGGCAACTGGCGTTTTTCACCGCCACCGGTCAGGATCTCGACGGCGGACGCCTGCCCGTCAATCTTTGCGACCTTGTCGTTTTCAAACAGGACAGTTACTTTGTACTGCTGCTTGTCGCGCCCAAACGG
>JANMPY010000661.1:0-10473 GCA_031370095.1 Betaproteobacteria bacterium | reverse complement strand
CATCGCGGGCAATCACGACGAAGCGGCGCGACAGTTTCTCGGCTTGGCATTCGGCGGCATCACCATCGCCGATGAAGCGATCCACACGACCGCGCGCGGCAAGCGGCTGCTGGTGATTCATGGTGATCAATTCGACGGCGTGGTGCAATGCGCGAAATGGCTTGCCTACGTTGGTGATTATCTCTATGACCTGACGCTAAAACTGAATCGCGGCTTTAATTGGGTACGCCGAAAAATTGGTTTGCCCTACTGGTCACTGTCTCAATACCTGAAGCACAAAGTGAAAAATGCAGTGAGCTACATCAGCTCTTTCGAGGAGGCGGTCGCACGCGAGGCGCGGTCGCGTGGCGTCGATGGTGTCGTTTGCGGCCACATCCATCGTCCCGAAATCCGCGAAATCGAAGGCATTTTGTATTGCAACGACGGCGATTGGGTGGAGAGTCTGTCGGCGCTCGTCGAGACCCATGACGGTGAACTGAAGCTCCTGACCTGGCACGATATTCACGCTCACCTGACCAACACGCGTGTGCAAGGCAAAACGCAGGTGCCGTTGCCAGTGTTCGCGTAATCCGACTGTCGATCAAAGATAATCCGGACAAATCGCCGCACGCAGGCTGGGGCGGAATTCATCATCGCGCACCCGGTTTGTGATCCACCATACCGCACCTTTGCGCATACTCAAATCCTGTTCCTCACCGAGCAACAGCAACGATGCGGCGCGACCAAGCGCGGGCTGGTGGCCGATGATCAACACCGCATGCCGGCTATCCGGCCAACCGGCGGCATGCAACAGCTGCACCGCGTCAGCACCCGGTGCCAGCGCCGGCAATATCACGACCTTTCGTCCTAACGCCTCGGCGGTCTCCTGCGCGCGCGTTGCCGGACTGGTCAATACTTTTACGCTGTCGGGCAGATGGCGCTCAAGCCAGATCGCCATCACAGCCGCCTGCTTACGGCCCTTGCCGGTAAGACGGCGACGAATGTCAGGCTCGCTGTCATTCTTGACCGGGGCAGCGTCAGCGTGACGCCAGAGAATGAGATCCATGGTGTCTACAATAAACGTGGCGAATGACGGCGTGGTGACAAGGCACCGACCCTCCGCGATGCTTCCCTTCTGAAGGGGACGGTGATCAGGATCGCTCACGCAGCACGGCCGAAACCATTTATTTGGTCAAACCCTAGCACCGGCGCGCTTCGCAGCACATAAATGGCTGAAACGGCGCGCGCAATGGCGATCTACACTTTTCTCAGCTGCCAGCGCGACTGGCGATGCTCCTGCCGCAGTCTTCCCGGCGTGCGCGAGAGACGCCACTTTGCACAGGCACTGCGCAAAAACATTTCAAAAATATGACCATTGCAAGCCAAACAATTTAACGGTATAAATCGTTTACACCATTACTTGATCACAACAGGAGCACAACATGGCCGCACGCAAAACACCAACCCCCACCAAACCAGTCGCTGCGAAAAAACCCCGCATCGCCGCTCGCAAAACGGTCGCCGCAGCAACGCCAGCGACCAAGCCAGTCGCGTCAGCGAAGACGCCAAAGCCCAAAAAAGTAAAACTGATTCGCGATAGTTTCACAATGCCGTCTTTTGACTATGACTTAATTGCAGCATTGAAACTTAAAGCGCTGGGCAGCAAAACTGTGCTGAAGAAAAGTGAATTGCTGCGCGCGGGATTGCATGCATTGGCCAAACTGGATACGAAGCAACTGGTGGCGCTGGTGGCAACACTTGCCATCGTAAAAACGGGGCGGCCGAAAAAGTAGTCGCGCGTTTGTCGAGGAGATTCGGCGATGCTGCAATCCAGCCAAGACCGGCACGCCATATTGCTTGCGGGCGCGTCGACGCAGGGACATCGACCGTTTGGTTCGGCGCGCATGTCGCATGCCAAAGACCGCAAAGGCGTAATGAAACCGACCGACTTTCCCGAATTGCACGAACTTGAACGCATCGTCAGCAGTGCCTCAGCGCATTTAACCGTACAAACGGTATGCGAAGTCAGCAGCGACGATCAAAAACTTCCCGTATATTCACTGTGCCTTGGCAACAGCGATCCGAGAGTCCCGGCAGTCGGCTTCTTCGCGGGCATCCACGGGCTTGAGCGCATCGGCACGCAAGTATTGCTGACTTACTTGCAAAGTTTGCTCGCGCGCCTCGAATGGGACGATCTGCTGCATCAGCAACTGGCGTCCGTGCGTCTCGTGTTCATGCCGCTGATCAATCCAGGTGGCATGCTGAACGGCACGCGTTGCAATCCCAACGGCGTCGATCTCATGCGCAATGCGCCGGTGGATGCGCTGGAGAAAGTGCCGTTTATGTTGAGCGGCCAGCGCATCAGCTCACGCTTGCCGTGGTATCGCGGTGCGCTCAGCGCACCAATGGAAATGGAGAGTCGGGCGGTATGTGAGGTTGTGGAGAGGGAAATATTACCGCACGATTTCAGCCTG
The DNA here is from genome assembly GCA_031370095.1 of Betaproteobacteria bacterium. Taxonomy (GTDB): domain Bacteria; phylum Pseudomonadota; class Gammaproteobacteria; order Burkholderiales; family Usitatibacteraceae; genus UKL13-2. The sequence goes on along the minus strand of JANMPY010000661.1, from coordinate 8,020 downwards.
ACACTCGATTGCCATTCCGGATTCGGCGTGCGAGACCGCATCTGGTTTCCGCATGCACACACGACCGTGCCGATCCAGCATCTGGCCGAAATGCACGCGCTGGAAAGTCTGTTTGATCAGACTTATCCGAATCACAATTATTTGTTCGAACCACAAAGCCACCAGTACCTGACCCACGGTGATTTGTGGGATCACCTCTATTTACGCGCTGCCGAAAAATCATCGCGAATTTTTCTGCCGCTGACGCTGGAAATGGGCTCGTGGCTCTGGATCAAGAAAAGCCCACGGCAATTGTTGTCGCGCCTCGGCATTTTCAATCCCCTCGCGGCGCATCGGCAACAAAGGGTGCTGCGTCGCCACATGCTGTGGCTCGATTTTCTGACCCGCGCGGGCAGCGGCCATGCGCGCTGGCTGCCCAGCGGGCACGCACGCGTGCAACACGATCAGGCGGCACGGTCGCGCTGGTATGGTGGTGCGAATGCAGGCGCGGGCGGCAGCGTGGCACGATGAGCACGTGGGTGTTCCTGCGCGGGCTCGCGCGGGAGAGCCGACACTGGGGAAATTTTCCGGCCACATTTCAAGATGTGATCGCCAACGCAAAAATCATTGCGCCCGACCTGCCCGGTAACGGTCAACTCAATCATTTGCAGAGCCCGCTATCGGTGTCCGAAATGGTGGTCTGCTGCCGCGCAGAATTAACGCGTCGCGGAGTTTCACCGCCCTTTCACTTGTTGGGTCTTTCACTCGGCGCGATGGTGGCCGTCGAATGGGCGACGGCTTACCCGCAGGAAATTCTGCCGAGCGTGTTGATCAACACCTCACTGCGACCGTTCAGTCCGTTCCATCAACGTCTGCGGCCACGCAATTACCTGAATTTGCTGGCGCTGGCAACGTTGAGCGGCAACGCAGAAAAAACCGAGCGCGCGATATTGCGAATGACCAGCACGCGCCGCGATCCCAAGGGTGATGTGATCGATGACTGGGTGTCAATCCGAATACAAAATCCGGTCACTCGCTTGAACGCGTTGCGGCAACTTATCGCTGCCGCCCGCTATCGCGCGCTGACGCGCCAACCCGATGTGCCGCTGCTGGTGCTTGCCGCTGCCAGGGACGGGCTGGTGAATCCACAATGCTCTCTGCAAATAGCGCATCGCTGGCTTGCAGCGCATGCGGTGCATCCCGACGCCGGCCATGATCTGCCGCTGGACGGTGGCGCGTGGGTGGCGCGACAGGTGCGGGCATGGTTGGGGACACTGCCGCTTAGATAAGCGAGCAGGTTTCGCGCTGCGCTCGAAATGACAGCTACAGACAGCTGCGAACTTACAAATTGCCAACCGCCCCCTCCGGCGCAATCAACAGACTCCGTCTTTCACCAAGATAACGCTCCCGCTTCGCTGGTTTTAGCCGATCCAGATCCGCCAATACCAAACCATCGACGCAGTTGGCAAATTTTGCATCCACGTTGAAATCAAGAAACTTCACGCCGCCCGATTCATAGGTTTCGGTGTATTGCTTGTAGAGCGTCGGCACCGCGAGGCCGCACTTTGCGAGTGACGCTTTCAGCACGCGAAAATCCTGCTCGTAGTCGTCGCCGTTGAACACGCCCAAATGCGCGATGCTGTCCTGATCTTCAATGACAAATCGATTGCGGGCGAGTGCCAGCACATTTTCGTCGCCAAAATAATGCCGGTAGAAATGCACCAGCAAATTTTTTGCATCAGTCGGATAAGCGTCGCTGATGCTGACCGGCCCGAGCAGATAGCGCATCCCGGGATGCCGTTTCACATACGCGCCGATGCCAACCCACAAATAGTCGAGGCTGCGCATGCCCCAATAGCGCGGCTGCACAAAGCTGCGGCCAAGCTCCAGCGTTTGCGGCAACACATTCGCGCTAAGTAGCTTCTCGGTAAACATAAACAAACTGCTCGTATACAAACCTGCAACACCGCGCGCGGCAAGAATATTGGCAACTTCGCCAATGCGATACGCGCCGACAATTTGCAGGTCGCTGTCATCCCACAGCACCAGATGCCGGTAATAAGTGTCGTACTGATCCAGATCGCGGCGCATGCCCGTGCCTTCGCCAACATAGCGAAACGTCATCTCACGCAGCCTGCCGATCTCGCGCATGACGGGTGAATTGCGCTGGTGGTCAAACAAATAAATCTGTTTGCCGTCGCGGGTTTCTCCGAGCAGCTCGGCTTCGTGCAATTCACCACGGACGCTGACGTTCGATTCAGGATCGGCGACTGCACGTTCGCGCCTGATTGCAGACACACCACTGTTGCCGCCTACGCTTGCGGTGACCATGTTCATGCAGATCTCCAAATGTCAAAGTGACGAGGACATGGTAGGCAATGGATGTTGCAGATTCGTGGCAACGAATCTGCCGATGCCTGACGGTGTTGGATACACCGATAGGACAAAACTCTATATCTGGCGAGCTTCTCAAACACAAAACGGCTGAAACACCCCACCAATAGGCGATCTACGTATCTCTGTCGTCCGGCAGAGTTCGCTATTGCCACCTGTAATATTGCCGTCACAAAACCTGCGTATTCTGCTGTGTATGGACAAAAATCAGTTCAACTTTTAACCACGGAGTCGACCATGTTGTTGAAAAAACTTTTATCCAGCGCGCTGATATTTGGCGGGCTCGCCGCAAGCACGATGGCGCAGGACATTACCGGCGCAGGCGCGACATTCCCGTATCCGATCTATTCAAAATGGGCGGAAGATTACAAAAAAGTTTCGGGCTTCAGCATGAACTATCAATCCATTGGCTCTGGCGGCGGGATCAAGCAGATTCAGGCCAAGACGGTCGACTTCGGCGCTTCCGATATGCCGCTCACGAAAGAGCAACTCGACAAAGACGGCTTGATGCAGTTTCCAGCAATCGTCGGCGGGGTGGTGATGGTCGTCAACATCGACGGTATTAAGCCCGGCGAAATGAAACTGACCGGCCCGATTGCCGCAGACATCTTTCTCGGTAAAGTCAAAGTCTGGAACGATCCGGCAATCGTTGCGCTGAATCCCACCTTGAAACTACCAGCTGACCCTATCACGGTGGTGCGTCGCTCCGATGGCTCTGGCACCACTTTTCTCTTCACCGACTATCTGTCCAAAGTAAGCCCTGACTGGAAAACCAAAGTCGGCGCAGGCTCGGCAGTGGCGTGGCCGGAAGGCGTGGGCGGCAAAGGCAATGAAGGCGTTTCGGCCTACGTGCAGCGGATCAAAGGCTCGATCGGCTATGTCGAGTACGCGTACGCAAAGAAAAACAAAATGTCGCACACGGCGCTGAAAAACAAGGACGGCAATTTCATCCAGCCAGACGACCTCACTTTTCAGGCGGCAACGGCAAGTGCAGATTGGGCGAACGCGCCGGGCATGTATCTGGTGCTGACCGACCAAGCCGGCAAGGATAGCTATCCGATAAGCGGTGCGTCGTTCATTCTGATGTACAAGAGCAATGACAAGCCCGAGAAAGCGGCGGCAACACTGAAGTTCTTCGACTGGGCATTTAAAAACGGCGCAAAGGCCGCCGCTGAAATGGACTACGTACCGATGCCTGAGAAGACCGTGAAATTGATTCAGGATGTTTGGAAGCGCGATATCAAGTCGGCCTCCGGCGGCACGGCAATCTATCGGTAAGCCGCGTAATTTGTGACCAAAAAAACAGCCGCACGCATTTGCGTGCGGCTGTTTCAAGTCGTAAAACGATTATCGTAGAATGCACGGGTTGCCCATGAGTCTTACCGAAGCCAATCCACTGTCCCAGACCACCGCAAAGGCCAGCTACGTGTCACAAGAACAACAACTTGTAGCGCTGCATCGACACTTGGCGCGACAGCGAGTTCTGGATGGCCTGTTTCGCAAGATCACGTTATTTTTCGCGCTGTTTGTACTCGCGATGCTCGCCGCAATCATCGCCTCGCTGATTGTTGGCGGCTACCCGGCAATGGAAAAGTTTGGCTTTGGTTTCCTCACCAGCCGGGCCTGGAATCCCGTTACGCACGAATACGGCGCGCTTAACGCCATCTACGGCACGGTGGTGACTTCATTCATCGCGCTGCTCATCGGCGTGCCGCTAAGTTTCGGGATTGCGGTATTTCTCACTGAGCTATGTCCGGTGTGGTTGAAGCAGCCGCTGGGAACCGCCGTCGAATTGCTGGCAGGAATTCCATCCATCATCTACGGTATCTGGGGCCTGTTCGTGTTCGCGCCGATTTTTGCCGATCACGTTCAACCTTTTCTGACCAGCACCATTGGCACGGTACTCGTGATCGGCGCGATGTTTCAGGGCGCGCCGACCGGTATCGGCGTGCTCACTGCCGGCATTATTTTGGCGGTCATGGTGATTCCTTTTATCGCCTCGGTGATGCGCGACGTATTTGAAGTCGTGCCAAGCGTACTGAAAGAATCCGCCTACGGTCTTGGCGCAACCACCTGGGAAGTGGTGCGCAATATCGTGTTGCCTTATACCAAGGCGGGCGTGGTCGGCGGCATCATGCTGGGGCTGGGGCGCGCGCTGGGCGAGACCATGGCCGTGACTTTTGTCATCGGTAATGCGCCCAAGATCGCCGCCTCGCTCTACGAGCCCGGTAATTCGATCGCCTCAACCCTTGCCAATGAATTCGCCGAGGCGAGCGACGTACTGCACGTGTCGTCGCTCATTTCGCTTGGCCTTGTTTTGTTCCTGATTACGCTGGTGGTTCTCACCTTGGCCAAGTTAATGTTGGCGCAGCTGGCAAAGCAAGAAGGGGCACGCACATGAGTGCGGTTTATCGCAGGCGAATATTTGTCAATCGACTGTCGCTGGTGCTGGCACTTTGCGCAATGGCTATCGGCATGGCTTTTCTCGCCTGGATTTTGTCGGTGTTGGTCTATCGTGGCATTTCCGGCATTAACTTTGCCGTGTTCATCGAAATGACGCCATCGCCAAGCAGCACCGGCGGCCTCGCTAATGCGATTTTCGGCAGCCTGATGATGGTCGGATTTGCAACTTTCATCGCCACGCCCATCGGCGTTCTCGCCGGCATTTATCTCGCTGAATTCGGCAACCGTGGCTGGGTTGGGCCGACGACGAGATTCATTAACGACATACTGCTTTCCGCGCCGTCGATCATCATTGGCCTGTTCATCTACACCATCTACGTCGCCCAGGTAAAACACTTCTCAGCCTGGGCGGGCACGATGGCACTGTCGCTGCTGGCGATTCCCGTGGTGGTGCGAACGACTGAAAATATGCTGCGTCTGGTACCGGCGAGCCTGCGCGAGGCCGCCACCGCGCTGGGCGCACCGCAATGGAAAGTGATCATGTCGGTGGCGCTGCGCGCGGTAAGCGCAGGCGTGCTCACCGGCATCCTCCTGGCTGTTGCCCGCATCAGCGGCGAAACAGCGCCACTCTTGTTTACGGCGCTCAACAATCAGTTTTGGTCCAGCGACATGAATGCACCCATGGCGAATTTACCCGTGGTCATTTTTCAGTTTGCGATGAGTCCATTCGAAAATTGGCAGTCGCTCGCTTGGGCAGGCGCACTCATCATTACTTTTTTTGTGTTGACGCTCAATATCCTCGCGCGAACGATCTTCAGGCAACGCAGCTAGCTCTTTATAGAAATCAACGAGAACAACATGAACGCTGTCCTTCAACCGGTCGTCGATACAACACCGCCTAACGTGAAAATTGCCGTAAAAAACCTGCAATTCTTTTACGGCAGCTTTCAGGGTCTAAAAGATATCAATCTGGATATTCTTGAACGTCGCATCACCGCGTTCATCGGCCCCTCCGGTTGTGGCAAGTCGACATTGCTGCGCACGTTTAATCGCATGTACGACCTTTATCCCGGCCAGCGTGCTGAAGGCGAGATTTTGTTGAACGGCAAAAACGTTCTCGATAAAAACCAGGATCTGAATCTATTGCGCGCCAGAGTGGGCATGGTGTTTCAAAAGCCCACGCCGTTCCCGATGTCGATTTACGACAACATCGCGTTCGGTGTGAAACTCTACGAAACCCTCACCAAAGCCGAGATGGACGAACGTGTCGAATGGGCACTCAAAAAAGCGGCCATCTGGGGTGAGGCCAAGGATAAGCTAAAGCAAAGCGGGCTGTCGCTCTCCGGCGGTCAGCAACAACGCCTTTGCATCGCGCGTGCCGTTGCAGTGCGCCCGGAAGTAGTGCTGCTTGACGAGCCAACTTCGGCGCTCGATCCGATTTCCACCGCAAAAATCGAAGAGCTGCTGCATGAATTGAAAGAGGATTACACCATCGCCATCGTCACCCACAATATGCAGCAGGCGGCGCGGGTGTCGGATTTCACGGCGTATATGTATATCGGTGAGCTGGTTGAGTACGGTGTGACGGACGAGCTTTTCATCAAGCCGAAAAGAAAAGAAACCGAAGATTACATTACGGGCAGATTTGGCTAAAGCAAAACCCTAGCGTGGGGGCGGCTGATGGCGGCATTAATGTCTGAGAGCCCCGCCAGTGCTAGTGTTTTTCCCACTATTGCAGGCGCTGCAGGTTGCCGCTATTTCCCCGCAGCCTCGGCCACCACCGCTGCGATTCGTTTGGCAAGTGTTTGCACGAGCCCCAACTCTCGCCCTTCCACCATCACCCGAATCAGCGGCTCGGTACCGGATGCGCGCAGCAGCACGCGACCCTGACCAGCCAATTCTTTTTCGACCGCATCGACAGCGTCATTGATTTGGCCGTTGGACGCGAAATCGAATTTCTTTTCCAGACGCACGTTGATGAGCACCTGCGGAAACAACGTAAGCTCGGCCGTGAATTCGCTGAGGCGCTTGATGCCCGTGCGGCGCAGCGCGGCCAACACTTGCAGTGCAGAGATGATGCCATCACCAGTGCTGTGCTTATCGAGACACAACAGATGGCCTGAATTCTCGCCACCGCATTCCCACTTTTTTTCACGCAACATTTCCAGCACATACCGGTCACCGACATTGGCGCGCACAAACGGCACGTTCATTTCGGCGAAACGTTTTTCCAGCGCAAAATTGGTCATCAAGGTACCGACCACGCCGCCGCGCAGCCAGCCCTTTTCGTGGCGATCCTTGACCATCGCGTAGAGCAATTGGTCACCATCAAACAGGGTGCCGTCAGCGTCGCACATCATGAGGCGATCCGCGTCGCCGTCGAGCGCCAGCCCCATATCGGCTTGGTGTTCGAGCACGGCCGCGCGCATGGTGGCAGGATGGGTGGCACCGCATTTTTCGTTGATGTTGAGGCCGTTTGGCTGATTGCCGATTGCAATCACTTCTGCGCCAAGCTCACGGAACACGTTAGGGCCGATACTGTAAGCGGCACCGTGCGCGCAATCGAGCACGATCCTCATGCCACGCAGCGTTAATTTGGTCGGGAAGGTGCTTTTGCAGAATTCGATATAGCGACCGGCCGCGTCGTCCAGACGCCTCACCCTGCCGAGCGAAATTGACGGCAATGACTGTAATGGTTTCTCGAGTTCCGCTTCTATCGCCAATTCCACTGCGTCATCGAGTTTCGAACCATCACCGGAGAAGAATTTAATGCCGTTGTCATCGAACGGATTGTGTGAGGCCGAAATCATGATGCCGGCCGACAGCCGCAGGCCGCGTGTGAGATAGGCCACGCCCGGCGTCGGCATTGGTCCGATCAGGAAGACATCGCAACCGGACGCCGCGAGACCGGCCTCCAACGCGCTTTCCAGCATGTATCCGGAGATGCGGGTGTCCTTGCCGATAAGCACGGCGGGCCGCGCATCACCGTTGGCTTCGGCGTGCCCATGCGCTAGCGCGCGACCAGCCGCAAAGCCCAGCCGCAAGGCGAAATCGGGCGTGATGGGCGCAACGCCGACGCGTCCGCGAATGCCGTCGGTACCAAAGTATTTACGTGTCATTGGATTTTTCTTTTTGGATTTGTTGCAACTACTTCAATAATATTTCTGTCATGTCGAACCCGGCTTTATCGGCTGAGAAATCTGCTGTAACGTAACCAACAGCAGATTTCTCGCTACGCTCGAAA
>JANMPY010000656.1:0-2385 GCA_031370095.1 Betaproteobacteria bacterium | reverse complement strand
GCCGAATCGGCGTGTTTCAAAAGCTGTTGCACATCGGTTGCATCGTTTGGGTAGTGCGAAATGCCGATCGAGGCGGTGACGGTCAATTCGTGGCCGGAAACTTCGATCGGCTTGGCCAGCTCGTTGAGGATTTTGGTGGCGACTTGCTGCGCCAGTTCCGGTTTGTCCAGGTCGGGCAGAATAATCACGAACTCGTCGCCGCCTTCGCGCGAAACGGTGTCGCCCTCGCGCACGGATTTATTCAGTCTTTTCGCAACGTCGCGCAACACGTAGTCGCCGGTCTCGTGCCCGAGCGTGTCATTGACGAGCTTGAAGCGATCCAGATCGAGGAACAGCAGCGCCACGTGTTTTTGATTTCGACGCGCCTGTAGGATGGCCTGATTCAAGCGGTCCTGCATCAGACGCCGGTTGGGCAGGCCGGTCAGCGTGTCGTGATGGGCCATGTAGTGAATGGTGCGCTCGGTGTTGAGGCGCTCGGTGATGTCTTGCACCAGCGACGCAACACCGATCATCTTGCCGTCGTTGTCGACCAGTGGCGTGTTGTACCACTCGGCGTGAATGATCTCGCCGCGTTTGACCTTGTTGGCGAGCGTCGCGCGGGTTGAGCCCGGTGCCTGCATCAGCTCCAGCCACATCGCGGCCAGGCGCTCGCTGTCCTGGGTTCCCTCGGCGAACATGTAGCCAGACTCGCCGATAACTTCGCCCGCTGCGTAGCCAAAGATGGCTTCGGCGGAAGGATTCCACGTCGATACGCGAAAATCCATATCCCACTCGATGACGCCAAGCGGCGTGCGCTCAAGGTGCAGCCGCAGGCGTTGCAGGGCAAGCAACTCGGAACGCTCGGCCTTGCGCCGCTCGCCGGTCTCTTGGCCGAGCGCCACGGTGGCGCGTTCGACGCGCATTTTTTCTTCCTTGAGCCGCATCGCGATCAGCAGATTATCGAAGCGCGCGGTAAGCGATTCGAGCAGCGCTTTGTGTACCTTGGCGTGGACGGCGATCACGCCGCCGGCCAGCATGATGATCGCCGCGGCAAGTAATGATCCGGCGCGGTCACCAAAGCCAAACGTCACCACCCCCATCGGCAGCAGCGAAAATATTGCGTAGTAAAAAAACAGTGATTTGTGCGGCGCGTAATAGACCACGGCACCGGTGGTGAGCAGTGCGACCAGCATCATGACCGGCAATTGTGTGGCGCCTGCCTTGGGTAACAGCACCGAGCCCATCAGACCCCACAGCACCGCCATCATCAAACTGCCGAAGAAAAAATACGTCTCCCATTTCGCCATGTCTTGCGGCGGCGGATTGGCGCGGATAAAAAATTTGTACAGGCCGTAGCGCGCGATCATCAGCACGAACGCGGCGGCGAACCAGGCAAACAATTCGGGACGCTGGCCGAGCTCGTTCCACAACAGCGCACCCAGCAGGAACGTGACCACCAGCTCGGCCAGGTAGCCCGCCAGTGAAAAGCGAAACAACAGGCGAACCTGTTCGGAGAATATATGCTTGGCGATGAACGCACGATCTTCCGAGGCAATCGGTGCGGCGAGCGAAAAATCCTTGGTCTGGTCCTGCTCTGCTGCGGTCTGATCGACAAGAGCCACTTTTGCGTTTCCCAATTTAGAGCGACGCGCACGGCGCATCGCGATGATCAATGACTTTCGTGAATGAATTTTTTTCGAAAGTTCTCTATCTTACTGATTTTCAGCCGATAACCACCAAATTTGCAAGTGTCGTGGGTCAAGCCGCCTGCCGCACATCATATGCTGACACGCTGCACGAAACGGCCTCAACACTGGTTTTCCCGCCCGTCCTCGCGATGATGGGTCACGGTAGAATGGTGGTCAAATTTGCGCAACCCCTTACCTCCAGACTCCAAGCGATCATCTTGTCCGACCATCCCGCAATCAGGGTACTTCCTGAACTGTTGATCAATCAAATCGCCGCTGGCGAGGTCGTTGAGCGTCCGGCGGCGGCGTTGAAGGAGCTGCTGGAAAACGCGCTCGATGCGGGCGCGATGCGCATCGATATTGAGCTGCTTCAGGGCGGTATCAAGCACTTGTCCGTTGCCGACGACGGTGTCGGTATGGCAGCCGTTGATTTGCCACTGGCGCTGGCGCGTCACGCCACCAGCAAAATCGCCTCGCTCGACGATCTCGAACGCGTCGCGAGCCTGGGCTTTCGCGGTGAAGCGCTGGCCAGTCTCGCCTCGATTTCGCGACTGATCGTAACCTCGCGCCAGCAACATGCGAAGCACGCCAGCCGGATCGAGTCGGTCGGTGGCGCACTATCCACAGTAGAACCGGCAGCGCTCGATGGCGGCACGGTCGTGACGGCTGAGGATTTATTTTTCAACACCCCCGCGCGCCGCAAATTTTTGAAAACAGA
>JANMPY010000644.1:0-17660 GCA_031370095.1 Betaproteobacteria bacterium | reverse complement strand
CCCATTGAGCAACGGGCCCCAGATTTCCAGCGTGGAAGCGTCGAAGCCAAGCGGAGCTGCGTGCAAGAACGATACCTCTGTCCCGAGCCGCATGTAGCCGACGTTTTGTACCAGCCTGACGACCGACTGGTGGCATATTTCAATGCCCTTCGGTTCACCCGTGGAACCAGAGGTGTACATGACATAGGCGACGGTTTCGCCGTCCATGCGCGACCGGGATGACGGCTCGCTGTCGCTGCTGGTACCGTCATCCGCACCCGCCAGCAACGCGGCGACATCAACGATGACCGTGTCTTGTGGAAGCAATGGACGGCTCGCGCTATGTGTCACCACATACTGTGCATTTGCGTCTTCAAGCATGAATGCGAGGCGGCTCAATGGGTATTTGAGGTCGAGCGGCAAGTAGGCCGCGCCGACTTTTAGAATGCCAAGCAACACCACAATTGCCTCGGCGGATCGCTCAAGAGCCACACCTACGACCGCGCCCTTCGATATTCCTTTCGCAGCCAGCGATCGTGCAACCGCACTGGAGCGTCGACCGAGCTCCCGGTACGACATTTGACCACCCGGCCACACCAACGCCACATGGTCACCATTCGCCTGTACTTGTCCGCCGAACAAGCTAACCACCGTCCGGCGCGGATCGTACGGAGGTAGCGGTGCATTCCATTGCGACAAAAGAGCGCGCTGCTGCTTGCCTAGAATATCGATTGCACCCAATGGGATTTCCGGTGAATGCACAAACGACGTCACCACCTGAAGGGTTACATCCAAAAGCGATTCGATGATCGAGCGGTCGAACACCGCTTCAGAAAATGTCGCGTTCAAGCGCGTCGCGTCGTCACCACTCACCCCCAGTGTCAGAATGCCGTCAAACTGGTTCGACGCATGAAACAAAGGTTGCGAAATCGTCGCGTCTCGCTTTAACCAGATGTGGTCGACATTTTCCACAAGCGCATTACGCTGATGCGGTTGCACGAGTTGCCGATCATGTTCGAATTGCGTAATCCAGTCGCGGCTGATGGCATCGGGGGAAAGCCGATGGATTGAAGTTGCGACCGCTGGATCAGGCCATTTTTCATCGCGCTCGTGCAATGTTACTTCGCTCATGCCAAGCACAAGATCCCTTACCACCATCCACGCAGCTGCGTAAACAGCGTCGCTGGACCAGCCACTTGTACCCGACATTTGACGAACGCCTTCGGCCACAGCGGCACCGACTTTGCGCTCGATGCGAACCTTAACCTCCCGCGCGCAATTCCCGTTTGCAGGAACAGCCAAGTCGACAAGACTAAGCACGCTCGGCGTTTTGCTGATGCTGATTTTTTCCACTGGTGTCGTGAGAATTAGCTTTTTGCACGGATTGGCAAGTGTAGCCGAATTGTTTTGCGTCAGTAACGAGCAGGAACGCAGCGACAATGTGGCCGCAACCCTGACACGACCAGCTTAATCGACGTTTAACCGACCTGCGTGGTTGCAGCTAAACACCAGGCATCGACCACACGATTGCGTACCTGCGCGAGCGCCGCGCCAGCAACCCCGCCGCAGGACCCAACAAACCTTCTCCTCATCTCATTCAGGTGTAATTACGCCTCAAGGATTGACCGGCTGTATCAACCTTGTGGGTTACCGGTTGTTTAGCGTCGTGCCGGAGGACGCGAATCAGAAAATGTCGTTCGTCATCCAGCGCGGTGGGCTCAGTACGCAACGGCAAACGCAGATTTTTGAGGCGTGCAGCGGGAACGCTGATCATTTCAATCTCCCAAGCGACTACGGTGTGACTTGGCGGGTCTCGACTTGGCAAGCGCTCAACGTGATCCCCGCGCGAACAACACAACACGTACGGAGTGGAAAAGCACAAGAATGTCAAAAAACAAGGTGTGGTTCTTCACGTAGTACAGGTCATATTGCAGCTTGTCGGACGAGTCATCCACCGACGCACCGTAGTGATGACGCACCTGCGCCCAACCAGTAACGCCCGGTTTGACGCTGTGCCGCGCGCCGTAAAACGGAATCTGCTGCACCAATTGATCGACAAAATAGGGACGCTCCGGACGCGGACCCACAAGGCTCATCTGGCCTTTGAGCACTGTGATCAGTTGGGGTAGTTCGTCAATCCTGGTCATACGCATGAACCGTCCGACCCGGGTTACGCGGGCGTCATCCGCTTGCGCCCACTGTGGTTTGCCATCTTTTTCTGCGTCGGCGTGCATGCTGCGAAACTTGATAACGTCGAAAGATTTTCCACCGCGACCGACGCGTTCCTGACGATAGATGACCGGACCCGCACTTTCCAGCTTGATCGCCAATGCTGCGAGCAGCATGACGGGCAGGCTAAGAATCAGCAGGACGCCGCTTGCAAAGATGTCAAAGCTGCGCTTCACAAACATACGCGTCTTGTGCTGACGAAAGCCATCGCCAAAAATGAACCAGCTCTCGCGCAACAAATCGATCCTGACTTTGCTATGGTAGTGCTCGAAAAAAGCCGAAAGATCCGTGACCTTGATGCCTTGAAGCTTGCAATTGAGGAGATCCGTCAACGGCAAAGTTCCGCCACGACGTTCGCGTGTGGCAAGCACGATTTCGCTCACGTTGTGCAGGTGGGCGATGTCAACGATGGTTCTTGACGGCGGCAATATTTTGTTTGCAGGTAGCGCGGCATCAACCGGTTGATCCGACTCGATGGGGTAGAAGCCAATGATCGACAGGCCGCGAACGTTGGCGTTGTCGAGCGCTTCTTTGACCATCACAGCGTCCCTGCCGACGCCCAAAATCAGCACCCGCCGGTTGATAATCGAGGAGGTCGTCTGATTGAATGAGAAGCGCGCCAGCAAAGCCACGATAGCGAGCGACAGTGCGACCGTGCCAGGCACGGAATTTAGCAACTCTGCTCCCGTGGCGGGGTAAATGAGCGCGTAAGCAAAGAGCGCCATCAGACCAACGCAAACGACGTTGAGCGCGGCCAATAACAGCGAGCTCAATTGAAAGTGGTGGCTAAACATGCGAATCATATTGACTCCCTGACTATGTTCGCATTGACGGCTTTGATGCATTGGAGAAAAAATCGACTGCGCACCATGGCGCAGCCGAAATTGTGTTCCCAACGTTCAAGTCCATTCAGCGAATCAACTACTATTATTTTTGGTGGAGCGCGCCCGGCTTTTGTGTTCATGTGTGAGACAACTGCGTTGGCATTGCGTGGAAAAGCGAAATATGGAAAGTGGCGCTTCAAAAACAGTTTTCGACAGGAACTTCAAATACATACCTACATTACAGCCAGTCCACTACCAAAACATTACAACTAATCCACTACTAAGGCTTTTACATACAGCAGAAAACATACCAAAATCGCCAAGACAACCCAAAAAGTTGCTAAGCGTTTGATATAACAACATTATTTAATCTGCTGCCACTAGCTTGTCACAGTCGGCAGCTTACCGGGGTAGGGATAGAGTTGGGGATGCATCCCCACAATTGTGGGGGCACATCCCCAATGTGTGTGTCTTGAATGACACACAAGCTCAACGTTTTCGATCCTACTTCACTGCTCGCAGGAGACTGTATTTTTCCATGCGGGTACGCAACATATCGCGACTAAGGCCCAATATTCTTGCGGCCTTCGATACGTTCCAATCGGTCTTCTCAAGAGTTTGCATCACCATTTCACGCTCTACGTCGGTGAGTTTCGCTCCCTGATTTTGTGCCGCTATTGCGGCGCTACTGCTTGCGTCCAAACCAACACTTCCCGCATTTTGCGGTGCGACATAAATGGCGAGACCTTCGGGACCGATCACCCGTTCGCGTGCAAGCAAAGCAGTTTGATCGAGTGTATTGCGCAGCTCGCGCACATTTCCCGGCCAGGTGTGCTTAAGCAACGTCACTTCTGCTTCGCGGCCAAATTCCAAATTTTGCTTGCCATATCGGCGCCCATGAAACGCCAGAAAATATCGCGCCAGCAACAGCACATCGCGGTCACGGTCGCGCAATGGCGGCATGTGCAGCGTGATGATGCGCAGGCGGAAATATAAATCGGCGCGAAAGCGGCCCTCGCGCACCATTTTTTCCAAATCCTGATTGGTCGCGGCGACGATACGCACATTCACCTTGCGCTCACGCACGCTACCGATGCGTCGCACCATCCGCTCCTCCAGCAGCTTGAGCAGTTTGGCTTGCATCGAAAAATCCACTTCGCCGATCTCATCCAGAAACAGCGTGCCGCCTTCTGCGGCCTCAACCAATCCCATCTTGCGTTCTTTGGCGTCACTGAAGGCACCACGCTCATGCCCAAATAACTCCGTTTCCATCAACGTGTAAGGGATCGAAGCACAGTTCACCTCAACAAACGGACCTTCGCGTCGTAGCCCGTCAAAATGCAGGGCGCGAGCCACCAGCTCCTTACCCGTACCAGTCTCGCCAGTGATAAGCACCGTGGGTAGTTCGCCGTCAGCGATGCGGGACTCGGTCTCGATAATCTGATAGATCGTGTCTTTCAGCCGCCGAATCGGCTGCGATTCGCCAAGTAGCGCCTCCACGCCACTGCCGCGCGCCTGATTACTGCGGTAAAACGACAACGTTTTTTCGACCCGCACCGCGCCAAGTGCGCGATCAAGCAACAGCTTTAACTCCGCAAGCACCACGGGCTTACCCACGTAGTCGTGTGCGCCCATGCGTATCGCATCGACCGCCACCTGGATGCTGCCTTCGCCCGTGACCATCACCACTTTGATGTAAGGATCCATGCCGATCACTTCCCGCAGCAGATCCAGTCCGTTCTTGCCCGGCAGCATGTAGTCGGTGACAACCACGTCAGGCCGCAACGTTTCCAGCATCGTCAACGCTTTTTCGACCGAATCGGTAACAGAAACTTCCCAACCATCGCGATCCAGATACACGCGAATGTTGTTGGCCAGTATCTCGTCGTCCTCAACGATCAGCACACTTTTCGACATCGCTTTATCCGGCCAGAACGAACGTGAGCTCGACCCGCGTGCCGGCGTTTTCGCGGCTGGTAATTTGCACGCTTCCACGGTAGCGCTCCAGCGTGCGCTTCACCAGCGTCAAACCAATGCCGAGACCGCGCGGCTTGGTGGTGTGGAATGGCTTGAAGGCCAGATCCAGCTGCGCGGCAGACATGCCATGGCCGGTATCGGCAATGCTCAGTCTCACGCGCCCCTGCGGCTTTTCCAATTGATGTTGCACGATAAGTTTGCCGCCGTTGGGCATGACCTCCACGGCGTTGGCGATGATGCTGTTAAACGCCTGCAATAATAGCGACCGGTTGCCCACCACCGGCGGCACACCAAGCTCGGCGCCGACCCAGTCGACCACAATACCGGCTTGAGAAAATCTGCCCGCAAAGTTACCTATCGACTCACGAAGCACTTGCACCATATCGACGTTTTCCGCTCCTGCATCGGGCAGGCGCGAGAACACCAGAAGATCACGCACCCAGTAGCTCAAGCGATCCGCTTGATCGATGATATTTTGTACGTGTGATTTCGACTGCGGATGAATTTCGTCAAAAATAAGCTCCGCGCTGCTGCGGATGTTGGCCAGCGGATTGCGAATACTGTGGGCAACCGACAACGCCATTTCACCGATCACCACCAGCGCCTCGGTCTCGGCGCGGCTCTTTTCTTCTTCGAGCTTTACAGCCATGCGAACGTTGTCAAACCGCGCCGAAAGTGCATTCAGCAGCGCGCGATGCACTTTGGTGTGAACCAGCACCAGCAACAACGTCAGCACCAGCAGCGCGCCGCCGATAAGTACGGTGGTGCGAACGCCCGAGCGAACCAGCATCACGCTCATTGGCAATAGCGCAATCATCGTGGTGAAACCGCACAGCGTACGGTGGGGCGCAAAATAAGCCACCGATCCCGTGGTCATCAATGCAATGAGCATGATCACTGGCATCTGTGCGATTTGCGTCTCTGGCAGCAGCGCTGTTCCCATGGCCGCCCACAGCAAAGCGATGATGATGCTGCCGGCGATAAAGCGCCACTCCCAAACAGCAAAATCTTCGACCGCCGGGTTTTTGCGGATGAAAACTTTGTAGAGACCGTATCGTCCCAGCATCACCAGGAACGCCGCAATGAACCACGCGAACAGCATCGGCTTGGACATCTCCTCCCACAAAATCGCACCGAGTAAAAAGGTGACCATCAATTCGATAAGATAGCCGACGACGGAAAAGCGGTAAAGCAGACGGGTCTGCTCCGCGTATATCGGATACTCGATGAAAGCGCGATCCTGCGGCGTCAATTTGAAGGGGAAGGCGCTACTGGCTTGTCCACTATTTTCATTCGGCATTCGGTTTGCCTTGATCGCTGAAGATGACTGGGTAAACTGCGAAAACTTTCGATATTGTATGCCCCGTCAGGCACTTTGCGATGAAGCTTTTTGCGCGGCCAGCCTCGGTTTGAAAGCACCAAATTAAAAATGCCCCGCGAGAAGGCATTTTTAATTTGGTGGCCTGAGGCGGAATGTGTCAGTTTCGCCTTAGGGCGACTCTGCCATCGCTTCGCGACCGCGCGACAAAGCGCCGCGCGTCCAATGACATGCCCCCGGCATGTCATTAGTCAAACCACTTGGCGCTTCAATCCCTGCCCGCACGCAATCAAATTAAAAATGCCCCGCGAGGGGGCATTTTTAATTTGGTGGCCTGAGGCGGAATCGAACCACCGACACAAGGATTTTCAGTCCTCTGCTCTACCGACTGAGCTACCAGGCCATGATTTTTACGTCGCGACAACTTTTCGCAACATTTTGCAGAAAAATTTATTGCCGCAAGCCCGATATTATAACGACAACCGTCCATAAATCCAATGTCAGGGTGCCGCGAATGACTGCGGTGAAGATCTCAACGACGCATTTTTTGGTGTGATTGCGTCTTGCAAACTTCAGCATTCCTCAAGGACAAACTTCTAGCACTGGCGGGCTTTCCAGAGCATTTATGCTCCGAAATGCTCGCCACTGCTAGAGGTTTGCCATTTTATGCTGCGGCACTTCACCGCGATGCTGGCTGATGTCTTCTACCTGCGCGATAAAACGGGTCGGGTGTTTATCACTTCCTTCCACGATGCTGCCCAACGTCACCCGCACCGTGACCACACGCTCACTGGCAGTAAGACAGCGCATTTCCGTCTTGTGGGTGCGCGCTTCGCCCGAGGCCAGTGTTGAAAAATTCAGCATGCACGACTCTACGTGATCAGGATGCATGAGGTCCGCAATTGGCTTCAGGAGGAGATCGGCTTCGCGGTGGCCGAACAAACTGCAAAACGCCGCGTTTACTTCCACCAGCAGCAGGTCACTGCTCAACATGGCCATACCGATGGGTGCGTTGTCGAAGGCTTGCTGGAAGCGCTGTTCAGCTTGTGCTTTTTGCTCGAGCGTTCGCTCGTAAAGCTCCTCCTTGAGCCTGACCATTTCACGAGCCACAAGGCGCAGCTCAAGCTGATCAACCACCACAGCGGCCAAATCCTGCAGCACTTTTGCCTGACTCTCGCTGACGTCGCGGGGCTGCTTGTCCATGACGGCGAGCGTACCCAGCTTATGGCCACTGGCGGTCGTCAACGGTGCGGCGGCATAGAAACGCAGGCCAAACTCACCCGCCACCAATGGGTTGGCGAGACTTTGCGGATCGAGTCTGGTGTCGGGGATGATGGTCGGCACGTCTTTCAGGATTGCCGAGGTGCATAGTCCCGGATCGACTCCCACTTGTTCAACGCCCAGTCCCTGCCTGGATTTAAACCAGACGCGGTCGTGATCAACAATACTGACGACGGCGATGGGAACATCGAAAAAGTGTGCGGCGAGCGAGGTGATGTTATCGAACGCGCCGTCAGGTGGTGTGTCGAGGATGGCATAACGGCGGACTACTGCCAAGCGTGCGGCTTCGTTTGTGGCATTCATGAAACAGCTCCCTTTTTAACGACAACGCAATTGCGCTTTTGAAAAAACCCGACATCGATTGGCGCTACCGGCAATTTTTCGCTTTTTGCCTACCGTAGATTACGCCGAATTACATCCGGCGAAATTACTTTGCTGCGCGCAAAATCTTACGCTCGCTCAACGCACCGGAAAACAATCCAGATCGTTGGCAAACACCATCGGCCCTTTGTACTCGCGCTCAATGGCCGTTTGCGCCGACGCTGCTTTTCCCAGTGTCTCAGGCCTGCGATGCGACAGGATCAGGTTGCCAACATTGGCACTGGCAGCAATTTTGCCGATGAACTGGGGCGGCATGTGCAGTGTGCGCTCACCGAACGGCGAGTGAAAGCCGTCGTCGATGGCGTGGTGTGCGACAAATACGCTGCTCTGCGCGGCCACTTTTTCCAGGTTACCGTTGTTGCCGTTGGTGTCGCCACTGAACGAAATAAGTTTGCCGTCTTGCCAGATCAAA
This sequence comes from Betaproteobacteria bacterium, assembly GCA_031370095.1. GTDB lineage: Bacteria > Pseudomonadota > Gammaproteobacteria > Burkholderiales > Usitatibacteraceae > UKL13-2. Next base: position 9,259 of record JANMPY010000644.1, on the reverse strand, counting down.
TAACTGCTCGACGCACGGCCTTTCATCTCCGGCCCGCCAAAGCCCAGCACCTGCACCGCAACACTGTTGTGCCGCCCGCAGCGGTCGGCGCGGATGCAGGTGTCGCACCGAAGGCGGTGGGTGCGACGATTGCGATGAATATTGCTGCCAAACGACTGGCGAGATGCATGATGGTTTCCGATACAGAAAAATTGCTCGACGCGATTAACAGCATGTTTGGGGCGCAAAGCCAGTCGACGTGCGGAGACTCGTCCTACTGGAAGCTAGATAATGCGTGCCCGGTCGAACCCAGCTTGGCGACGATCACAGTTTATAGCGTTAGCAGTTCTGCCTGTCTGTGCGTTGCCGCACACTGGCCGCAACAACTCGAATCATTTATTGCCCCAGAGCTGGAGTGTGCTCGGTTTGGGAATCGACACGCCATGTTTCGCGGCCACGTCGTACGCACCGAACACCTGTTGCAGAGATTTGATCTCCGGCATCACGTAAACGACAGCGCGGTGGTTTGCAAAGATGGGCCGAATGTAGGTGTCATAGAAACCGACGGGTACATTGATGCAGCCATAGGAAATGCGATTGTCGGTCACCGTCGGTGAGGCAAGGCGCTCCAATCGGCGCTCTTTTGGGTTTACCGTGCGAACGCGATGCATTGACACCGCCGCCTCGTAATCAACCCAAACGACGTCTTCACCGAGCGTGTTGCGACCGCGTTCGGCGATGAAACGCCCGGCAGGCGTCGTGCGTTCTTCGGGTCGTACGTCGGGGATAGGTCTCGTGCCAATGCCCGGCACCGAATCGTCTCCGCGCGCGGAGCCCAACAATACCGGTGCCGAACTGCGCAGCCGGGCATCGGCGTCGAAAACAAAAACCCGCGCAAATTTCTTGTCGACAATGACGAAATCGACATTCGCGTTATCACGCGTATCGGCAATCCAGTTGGCCAGATATTGCGCCTCCGTCGAAGGCTTCTCTGCACCGAATTCAGCGAAGCGCGCGACTGGCGTGGCAGCAGCGTCTGTCGTGGCTGGCAGCGAACCAGGCGTTGATAATGTGGTGGAAATGGCAAGCGGAATTGCCACCGCCGTGAATGCTGCACACACAAGAAGTGCACGACCGATACTAAGGGCTTCCTCCGAAAGATTCCCTGAAGATCTTTTCTGGTGGGATGTCGTCACGATGATGCACTCATGCTGAACATTGCGGACGTGCCCCTATTTTCTACGGTTATGCCGCCGTCAGGAAAGGCCTGAACCGGCGGCAAACCAGTGCCGCGTTGGTTAGTTGCGATCAGCGCGGGCCATGCGCTCTGTCGACCTGTTGTTGTCCATCGAGGCATTGCCATTGTTGCCCATCGAGGAGGTACTGTTGTCACCCGACATGCGGGTGTTGTCATTCATGCTGCCGGTCGTGCCGGTGCTGCTGTTGCGACGCTGATTTTGCATGTTCGTGTCGGCGGGCAAGGTTTGCACCGGCGATTGAACTTCCGGCTGGGTTTGAGGGTTGCTGGTTGGCGGGGTTGGGTTATAAGTTTGCGCGTACGCGAAACCGATTACACCGACCACAGATGCCGCTGCGGCGCTTGAGACGAAGATCTTGGATAGTTTCATTTTCATGCTCCTAAGTAGTTTGTTAATTGGCGTTGATGGCCGGTGACACCGGTCAACCAGTAGATTAGGCGAGAGCGTAGCCGTACGCAGTAGGAACACGCGGGATAAAAGCGTAGGAAGGCGACGTGATTTATTGGTATGAAACCCGAGACGTGCGGCCACCGCGCAAGAATGCGTTGTCAGCCGTGATCACCGCGAATCCGCAAAAACACTTTTGTCGCGCCTACAACGTTGCGATACGCGGCGGACATTTCTGACAAAAAATTCTTCTCTTTTCCTACATCGCGTGATGTCTCGGCTGGTCATGATGTGGGTTCGCTGTAAACGGAAAGCACGAGCGTTGCGGCGACGAGACATCCACCCTTTGCAACTTTATCGCGCCTTAGGAGCAGTCAATGCCGAACCCACGTAACAACCAGCCCGAGCAGGATCAGGAGCGTCCGCAGCAATTACCGGGCGACACGCAAAAGCGACAGCAATACGATGGCGGAAATAAGCCCGATAGCGACAGCGATGACGGTGAGACCGAAAATCCCAGCGATGTTGCCCGCAGCGGCAGATCCGTCGTTCACCCGGAGTCCGATACCGACGACGAGAGTGATGACGAAACCGCAGGCCGGGATCCGATGTAACCGAGCAGATTGCCAATACCTTCAATCAACTTTTTAGGAGATTCGTATGAAACAAAGTAATCAGAACGACAGAGACGAGAGAAAAAACAAACAGAAGCCCGACGGGAAATCCGCCGACGGTCGCAACTCGGGCGCGAATGACAAACACGCCGAAGAAGACACGCGCTCGTCTAACGGCAAAGCTGCTTTGGACAAGCACCGCGACGGCCAAAAACAGAAGTAGTCAGCTTTTAACCTGTCAGGCATCGCAGTTCGATCCTGTGCGCGTACGGGGATAAGAAAATTGCCGTCGCACGCGTGCAGGACAATTCAATATGCAGGTCAACAATGAAAAGGATTTAAATTATGGTGTCCAAAAAAGTCGTACCGGCCAAAAAAGACGCAATCGCATTATTGATGGACGACCACAAACGGGTAAAGGGTTTGTTTGCGGAATTCAAAAAATTTGAGGACGCGGGCAAAGTCGGGTTTGATGATTTAAAGCAGGAGCTGATGGACGCTGCCTGTGGCGAATTGAAAATTCACGCGCAAGTTGAGGAAGAAATATTTTATCCTCGCGTGCGGGTCGCGCTGCCGGATGAAGGCGCGCTCATGAACGAGGCCGACGTCGAACACGCAGGTGCGACTGAGCTGATCGCTCAAATCGAGAACGGCAATGCAACTGACCCGATGACCTGCGCGCGCTTTACAGTATTGGGCGAATATATTGACCATCACGTGAGGGAAGAAGAAAACGAGATGTTCGTCAAAGTGATGAAAGCGGACATCGATCTGGTCAAGTTGGGGCGGCAAATGACGCTGCGGAAACAGGAATTAAAAGCTGAAATGGGGCTGACGTTTTTTGACGAAGTGAAAGAACTCACAAAAAGTGGCGTCGATAAGATCGAGTCGCTGTGGGATCGCGTTAGGTCTGCCGTTGGCACGGATACCGCGATGGCACATATCCCAAGGCGCAGCACGCGTGACAAGCACGCGAGTGCAACGAAATGATGTGAGGCGTTTGGGCGGCGCTTATGTTTGTCGATTCCCCGTCGCCACCGATGAAAGACAGCGTTGAATAAAATTCAGTGTCGTGAAAAAAGCTTGTCGTTCCCGCGTCTGCGGGAATGACATTTTTTGCGCAAGTGATTTTCGTCGACGGCGCGTTTTACCGTTAACCCCCGCTAAACCACATGCAGCCCGAACTGCTTGCCCGCGCGATACACCGACATTAAATGCTCGACCGCCGCGTTGCCTCTCAACGAAGTGCAGGGGAGCAAGGGACTCGGGCCATCGGGGGCGAGGATGCCGACGTGCCACGCGTCGAAGCGTCGCTTGAGACCAATTGAACCTTCGTGCAGTGGCTGAAACTGCGTATGCCGCGCGTCAATGGCAATTTTCGCCATCGTTTGCCGAACGGCATCTTCCGCGCCTTCCAGTAGCTGGCAAAAATGGATGCCGTCAAACATCAACACGCCGGTTAACCCGGCAATCAGATTATTGGCGCGCGAGACTCGCACGATATTGGCGATCTCGGCAGGATCTGCGTCGGCCGCGAATTCGCTCACGTACAAGGATTCGAAAATTGTTTGCATGATGGTTTTAGGGGAAATGAACTATCGCATTATTCATGGGGTTCCCACCGCCCGCTATAACAAAAGACATAGCCTCTGAGGCACGTGAATGTCGCGCAAATCGTTTGGGCTACAATGAACTCGCAAATTGCGGCGCATAAAAACGAGGGGAGGCAACGTGGAAAACGATCATCCGTGCCGAGAATGCACGCTGCGCAAAAGCGGCGCATTTATGAAAAACAGCGACGAAGAAATTACCTTCATTCAGCAATTCAAAACCCGCTCGATTGCTTTGGAGCCCGGCGCATTGATCATCGCCGAGGGATTACCCAGCGAAGATCTGTACACCTTGTATTCCGGCTGGGCATTTCGATTCAAAACCCTTAGCGATGGCCGTCGCCAAATATTAAACTTTCTGCTGCCCGGCGATTTTATTGGCTTGCAGGAAAAAATGGCCGACATTTCGCCGCACGGCGTGGAGGCGATCACGGCGGTGGCGCTGTGTCGCTTCCAGCGTAGTGGCCTTTGGGAGCTTTACAAAAATCATCCCGGTCTGGCGTACGACGTGACCTGGATTGCGGCAAATCAAAAGGACGTGCTCGATGAGAATCTGCTTTCCGTCGGTCGCCGCAACGCAACCGAACGTGTGGCGACGCTGCTCATCCAGATTTACAAGCGGCTAAAAGTGATCGGGATCGCGCGTGGCCAGAAGATCGATTTTCCGCTAACGCAACAACATATCGCCGACGCGCTTGGCCTTTCGCTGGTACACACCAACAAAACGCTGCGTCGCCTGACGAAAATGGGCTTTCATCAAATCGCCAATGGCGAGCTGACCGTACACAATCCGGCCGCATTACAAAAGCTGGCCGACTATTACGCATCTGAGGAGCGGATCAGGCCTTTGATTTAGCCTGCTTGTTGTTGATGGGCTGTGTTCTGGATTGAGGCGGGGTGGCAACATGAAACACTAGCACCGGCGCGGATCGCAGAGCATATTCAGCCCGAACGGCGCGCCGGTGCTATTGTTTATGCTTTTTATTGCAGCGTGACTTGCGTTGTCAACCGCCACGCGTCTTGTTTACTTACCTGTGCCAACCGGCTTTTGCGAAGCCTTTGGCGACAGCGTTGAGTGATCGTTCGCTTGACCCGCGAGCGGCATCGCAGTTGCCTCCTGCGCCTTGCTGACATCGGATTTAGCAGCCGACGTTGTCTGCGGCGTGTTTTTCGCCGGGCCGCCCGCTTCGACACCGATGACTTGCGAGCGTGGATCGATGTCTGCTGATGTGGCGGGTGCCTTCGCCTTGATTGGCGGAGCGGCTTTTTCCGTGCAACCCAGTACTGCAAACATCGCGGTTGTCACAATCGCTCCCACACAAAGTCTCATCTTAATATTATGCATTGTGATTTCCTCTCAGACCGTTTGTGCGGGGCTAAACGCTGCGACGGGTGCACGCACCAGCCATTGCTGCAGCATCGGCTGCGGCACTGTTATCGCTTGCACAATCACAGGAGCGGCTTGTGCGGCGACGAAATAGAGGCTGCCAGACGCGGTCGAGATGGCTTTTGCCATGCTCGCCGCAGGTTCAATTTTCGCGCCGTCGTTGGAGACCAGGTCAATTTTCACGATGGGTCGCGAGCATTGGACGTTGCCAAATAACGTTGCGAACGAAACATCAGCCGCATCGCGCCCGGTGCCAATTCGAATCAAACCCATCACCGGTGTCATGCCGGTTGGGTCAAACAAATACCAGCGCTGGCCCAGATACACTTCAACATAGGCATGAAAATCAGGCTGGCCGAAAATCGGATCTGCGCCGTAATCAACACCGGTGACATAACGCGCCGGAATGTTCAACGCGCGGCACATCGAAATCATCAAATGCGCGTAGTCGCGACAGACCCCCGCGCGCGCGTCGAACGTATCCATCGCGCAAGTCAACGCGTCAGACGCGCCTGGTTTAAATCTCACGTGCTGCGTGACCCATTCGCAAATGGAGGCGACACGCGCATAGCCGGGTTGCACGTTTCCAAACATTGCCATCGCCACGCTGCGCATTTTGTCCGAGGGGCAATAGCGGCTCGGCAGAATATAGGGAATGACTTCAGACGGCATGCTGCGCAGCACACGCTCTTCAATTGATGCGGGGTCTTCAATGACGTGATCGATTTCGACCGTGCCGCGATAGCGCACCGTCGTCGTGCCGCCGTCGCTGTACAAACGGTTGATGCGGTTGGCGGTGATCGGGTCGGTAAAGGTGTACGACGGCGTCGCGCCTTCGACCACCAGCGACTCGTTGAGGACGCGCTGCGCACGGGTGCGTGCGGGGCAAATATTGAGCACAAAGTCGCTCTGGCTTTGTACGTCGTATTGCAGATCAACCTGATAATCCATTCGAATCATTTTTTGCTCCGGATGCTGGGGGTGAATCAGTAATGCGTGCTGCTGGCGGCGCGACTTGTGCGCTGCGATCAGCAGTCAAAATTAAGGGTGGATGTCATCGACGCTGAAGTTTGCATGCGGCAGAACATCGTCAGTCAGGTAAGCGATGACGGTAATCACCAATCCCATGAGTGCAATCCCTGCCGCCATTTTTCCGAGTATTGAATAGATAGGTATCGCGTGGGTCGTAAAGCCCAGCAGTGCCGCAAGTAGTGTGATGACGGCAAACACGGCGGCGAGTATTTTCATTTCAATTTCATCCCTGAGAAAGCTGAATTGCGATCTATGAAGAGATCTTATCCACCGCAGTATTTCGGCGTTATCAGACAACTGTGGGACTTGTTGTAGGACGCTTGCCGACGCCACGCGGTTTCTTGTATCACCGCGATTCCGTGCAGGCGGCGAGGCAGGTTTTATTCGATGCTGCGCTCTACTTACCTGGCGGCAGACTCATGGTCGGAGTCGGCGCAGCGACTACGCGCAGAAGCGCGAATGTCCTACACGCGTGTAGGCGTTCACTGATTATCAGCGTTTGCAACGCGACGTAATGTGTCGGTGTTGGTGGTGCCTGGTCAAACGCGCATCGCCAAGCACAAGAAATTAACACAAACCAATTTACAACTTTTTTAACTCACTCAGGAGTACTTCCATGAAACATTTCAAATCGCTTTTCACCATTATCCCTGCGCTGTTGCTGGCAACGTTGCTGGGCTGCGCATCCACCGCAAAACAGGAAGGTACCGGAGAATATATCGACGACACCGTCATCACAACCAAGGTAAAGGCGGCGATATTTGCAGAGCCTACGTTGAAATCAGCCGAAATCAATGTCGAAACTTTTAAGGGCGTGGTGCAGTTGAGCGGTTTTGTCGCCGATGCAGCCGATGTGCCAAAGGCAGGTTCAGTTGCGCGCGGCGTCAACGGCGTGAAATCGGTCAAGAACGATATGCGCGTCAAGGGCAAGTAATCCAAGCAATACCTTTTAAGGAGAGACGAACATGCTTGAAACAGTCGCAGTTATTCTGATCATCCTCTGGTTACTGGGCTTGGTCTCGTCGTACACGATGGGTGGGTTTATTCACATTCTGCTGGTGGTCGCTATCGTGGTCATCGTGGTGCGCCTCATCCAGGGTCGACGCGTCTAGTTACTGTAAACCCGCCACACAGCGTATTTCTAACGGAGTCAGGGAGAAAGCAAAATGAATGCAGTCAAAATGTTGGCAATCGCGCTGATCGTGGCGGGCGGTTTGGGGCTTCTGTACGGTGGCTTCTCGTATACCAAAAACACCACTGAGGCAAAGCTCGGGCCGATCGCACTCGTGGTCAAGGACACACAAACCATCAATATCCCGATCTGGGCGGGCGTGGGTTCAATTCTGGCAGGGATGGTTTTGCTTTTTGTACGCAAGTAGTCTCGGCATAATATTTTAGAGGCGTTGCGCTCATCAATATCACTGCTTGCGGTGAGTTGCAGCGCCTTTGGTGTGAATTCTGACTGCCCGTCAGTGCGGTAACATGTTGGAACTCGTCGACTGCGCTGAAGCTCGACTTGCAAAATCCGCCGGGTGACCCACACCGGTTACATATTGTTGATCCGTCTATCGTTTTTTGTTTCATTTGGCGCTAGTCGCGCACTTCAACACTTTCCCCGCTCATGCCACGTCGCCTGCTTAACTATGTTTACGACAAAATGCTTTCGCGGGTGGGATTGGCGCTGCTGGCGCTCGCGCTGCTGATCAATATTGGTGCGCTTCTGCGGGTCGATTCCCAGGTCGCCAAACTGGATCTGGCGCGTGCGAGCACGCTACAGTCTCGCAACGTCATGTCGGAAATCCTCGCGGTGCAGTCGATGCTGTATGAGGCCGAAAGCGCGCAGCGAGGCTATCTGTATACCGACAGCATCGCATACACAACGCCCTTGAATGAGAACATAGTCGAAATCCCGTTGCGGCTCGCTAAATTGCGCGAAATGGTCGCCGACAATTCGCCACAGCAAAAGCTGATCGAGCAAATACAAAAAATCGCGCAAGAAAGAATAAATCTCTTCAATAAATCGGTCGCTCTTCAGCAAATCGGCGAAAAAGATGCCGCACGCAACATCGTGATGAGCGATCAAGGTAAAAAGCTGACGGAGGCCATCGACGCAGAAGTATCACGCTTCCTGACGCAGGAAAATGTGCTGCTACAGGAGCGCCGACAAGCTTGGACCGACATCCAGCTCGACATGCGCTGGGGCTTTGCGGCGATTTTCATCGTCAATGCATTGCTGCTGTTGGCTGGCGCCGTGACCATCATGCGTGACATGGCGAGAAAGCGACGCGCTCTGGTGCAGCTTGATGAACACGCCGCCGTGCTGGCCTCCGAGGTGGCGATGCGCGCTGCCGAGCTGCGGGCGCTCAGCGCGTATCTGCTGCGCGTTCAGGAGGATGAGCGCCGCACCATTGCGCGCGAGCTTCACGACGAGCTCGGCGGCACGCTATCGGCGGTGAAAATGGACATCGTCATGGGGCGCGATGCCGCCGCCAAGCGCAACGACGAAAAATCGGTTGCCCGCCTCGCACGGGCGCATTCCGCAATCGATAGCGCGATCCAATTCACGCGTCGCATGATCGAGGATTTGCGGCCAACATTGCTCGACAATCTCGGCTTCGAAGCGGCGCTGCGCTCCATGACCGAGCAGTTTACCGAGCGCACTGGTTGCACCTGTGTGATTTCGCTGCCCGAAGGGGAGCTTAACCTCACCCCGGCACAATCAACCACGCTATATCGCATTTGCCAGGAAGCACTGACAAACGTAATGAAGTACGCGAAAGCCAGACAAGTGACGATCAGTCTCACTAAAGATGGCACGCAATGGAAGCTGCTGCTCGCCGACGATGGTGTGGGCCTTGCAGCGACCCAGCAACATCGCTCGATGTCGCACGGCTTGCTCGGCATGCGCGAGCGGCTCGTCGCGCTCGGCGGCACCTTCGACATCCGCGGGGACGCGGGTCAGGGCACCAAGCTCAACGCGACTTTCCCGGT
>JANMPY010000635.1:0-5217 GCA_031370095.1 Betaproteobacteria bacterium | reverse complement strand
GGGGGGCTGGGGTTGGGGGGGGGGGGTGCCTTGGGTGGGGGATTCTTGTTTTTCGGTGGGCATGAGGGTGTGGGGGAGGGTGGCTTGGATTGCCATTATCGCGCAATTGATTTGAGGCTGAAGCTTATAGCTTCGGCTCGCATCATCAAGCCCGGCATCAAAGCGCGGATCAATTTGAATGGATCGACATAGCTGGTGTTGTTGGGCTGATGAAGCAAGCTCAACGCGCTGATCCGCGGGAAAGACATAGCCGCCGGAAAGCGGATGCTACGCACGCGTGGTGCGTCGGGTATATTGTTGCCTCGAATGCCAGCAGCAACTTCAAATAAAAATACAGGAAAGATTACATAATGCGCACGCTTCGCCACCTCTCCGTCTTGCTGTGTTGTCTGTCTCTGTATTGCGGCATCACCGACGCGAAGACTTTTCGCTGGTCGAGTCAGGGTGACATGCAATCGACCGATCCGCATGCCGCCAACGAAGGGTTGACCAATTCGCTAAACCACAACGTATATGAGCAATTAATCGGTCGTGACAAGGCGCTTCAACCGATTCCGGAGCTGGCCTTGAGCTGGAAACAGACGGCACCGACCGTATGGGTATTCAAGCTGCGACCGGACGTGAAGTTTCACGATGGCGCGCCCTTCACGGCAGACGATGTGATTTTTTCGGTCCAGCGGGCGCAGGCACCGACGTCGCCCTTCAGCGGATTCGCCCGACCCATCGGCAAAGGTCGCAGGATCGACGCCCTGACGGTCGAGTTCACCACGCCGGTGGTGAATCCGGTGATGGTCGGGCAGGTGAGCGTCATCTCCATCATGAGCAAAATCTGGTGCGAGAAAAACAAGGTTGAAAAAGTGCAGAACCTGGCGGCGAAAGAGCAGAGCTATGCGGCGGGCAACGCCAATGGCACCGGTCCTTACCTGCTGGTGTCGCGCGAGCCGGATGTGAAAACCGTGTTTCGCAAGAACCCGAACTGGTGGGGGCTGGCGGAGAAGCGCATGGAGGGCAACGTCGATGAATTCACCTATCTGCCTTTGAAATCCGACGCTACCCGCATGGCCGCACTTCAATCCGGCGAGATCGATTTCGTGCTCGATCCGCCGCCACAAAATCTCGAGCAGATGAAAAAGAATCCGGCTCTGAAAGTAGTCGAAGGCCAGGAAGACCGCATCATTTTCTTTTGCCTCGATCAGGCGCGCGATGAACTGCTGTATGCCAACGTGAAGGGCAAGAATCCATTCAAGAACAAACGCGTGCGCCAAGCGATGTATCAGGCCATCGATATCGAGGCGATACGCACGCAGGTGATGCGCGGTCTCGCCAAGCCTGCCGCCAATGTGCTTCACAATCCCACCGGCGCAGGCGTGCCACCGGCGATGCAGGTGCGCCGTCCGTTCGACCTCGTTGCCGCGAAAAAACTCATGGCCGAGGCAGGCTATGCCGCCGGATTCGATGTCACGCTCGATTGCCCGAACAACCGCTACGTGAACGATGAAAAGATCTGCGTGGCGGTGGCAGGGATGCTCGCGAAAATCGGTATCAATGTAAAAGTGAATGCGATCCCGCGCTCGCTCTGGAGCCCGAAAGGGCTCAATCGCGACACCAGCTTCATCATGCTGGGATCCAGCGGGGTAGCCGGCGACGGCGATGCCTCTCACACCATGATGCCGTTTTGGCATGGCCCAGACAACAAGAGCAACGGCCAATTGAACTGGGGCAGCGTGAAAGACCCGAAACTCGATGCCTTGCTCGATGCGCAGGCAGGCGAGGCGAATGCGGCCAAGCGCCAGCAACTCATTCTCGACGCGGTCAAGCTGCATGACGAAAACATTTACCACCTGCCACTGCACCTGCAGTTCATTCCCTGGGCATCGCGGGCGAATGTCTCGTTCACGCATCGCGCAGACAATTCTCTGGTTATTCCGTGGGTGACGGTGAAATGAATGCGCGGGATGCGCCGAAAATTGGCGACATCAGATGATTAGGGGAAGAGTACGAAGGTCGGGCTGGATTCATCAGCCCAACAATGCCAATGGTGTCGATCCATGCAAATGGATCCGCAGTTAGTTGTTGGGCTTGCTAAAGCCAGCCCACCGACGTGCTACGGCGCTGCCTTGTGGTCATAGCTGATGACGCGCGTGATCTTCCAGTCGCCTGCTTTGTTCTGCCAAATGTGCATAAACCTGCCGATGCCTTCGCATTTGTTCGCGCCGAACTGACAAAAACGATGCGTACCAGAATAGACCGCGCCGTACTGGCCAATCGGAAATACTTCGAGTGTTCCCGCGACAAGTTCGCGCCGAAATTTTCCGCAGACATTATTTTTGACATCGCCAATAAATTTGTCGCGTGACCAGGTCACGCCGTCTTTGTCGTGATAGAACTCCATATCAGGCGCGAAATAGCTCGACAGTTTCGCAAGATCGCAGCGATTGAAAGCGTCGAATAAAGCGCGATCAAGCGACTCGACTCGCAGGAACAGAGCGTCGGGCGAGTCGATGGCCGCTTTCGGCAACGTTTCGGCGCTGACGCCGGACGATGCAAACAAAGCGACGAGTGCAATGAACAAGATATTGGGTTTGGTTTGGCATTTATGCATTTTGTGATGACCTCCGCAGTTGGTTGTCTGGAAGCAGTGCGCAAGTGGCGCAACAGGTTTGTAAGATGCGATGATCGTTGGAGCGTTCGTATCTGTCGCGTGCCGCCAGATGAAGTGCCGAGATCGTGGTGTGAATTGCAGGGCGGATAGTTGTTGGGCTTGATGAAGCCAGCCCAACCTACGAGCTATTTTTTGATCGAGTCCTTGGTGAAATAGACGAAAAGATAACCGCCAATAATTGGAATTGCTCCGATGAGAGCAGCCCGAAAAATCGCCTCCCAAATTTCGTAGCGACCGAGAGTGATAATGTTGCGAAGATTGACAAAGAAGAAAGCTAAAAACGTTAGCAGGAGTATTAGCCAGTAACCGCTAGGCCGTGACCGTATGTACTTTGGCAGGATGCCGACCGACACGTATCCTAGAGCAGCTCCGTGCAATGCGAAATATGCTGTCTGATCCATTGGTATCCCCTGATAGTCATGAACCTTCAGTTGCGACTCATGTGCTGGCTCGAGTGAATATTTTAGCGCGCAGGTTGCGCTCGATTCATCAGCCCAACAATGCCAATGGTGTCGATCTATACAAATCGATCCGCAGTTAGTTGTTGGGCTTGATGAAGCCAGCCCAACCTACGGGCTGCAACCCAGTACACACGAAATACCTCAACGAATGCCTCCCGAAAATTGCTAAACTCATTGCGAACAAGCCACGAAAAAAGCCGGACGTCGGCGCGCACTGGCGACCAAATCACAATGATAAAAATTCGATACATAGATTCACATACCGGCGGCGAACCAACGCGATTGGTGCTGGATGGATTCCCCGATTTGACCATGCTGACCTTGCCGCAACGCGTGGAGACATTGTGCACGAAGCACGACAATTACCGCGCAGCCGTTGCGTCTGAGCCTCGCGCGTCGGATGCGATGGTTGGCGCATTGCTGATGCCGCCGGTTGAGCCTGGGTCGGTGGCGTCGGTTATTTTTTTCAACAACGCAGGCTACCTCGGCATGTGCGGTCACGGCACGATCGGCGTGATCGCTTCATTGAAATACCTCGGCAAAATTTCGCCGGGCGTGCATCGTCTCGATACGCCGGTCGGGTCGGTGATCTGTACGCTGCATGCGGATGGCAAAGTCTCGATTGAGAATGTCCTGTCGTATCGCTACGCTCGCGCCGTGAATGTGGAAGTGGATGGCGTTGGTCTCGTCACAGGCGATATCGCGTGGGGTGGGAACTGGTTTTTTCTGGTCGACGCCAACAACATGCACATGAACCTTGGCAACATCGAGTCGCTGCACAAATTCGCTGGTGCAATTCGACGCGCGCTCGTTAAGGCCAATATCACTGGTCGCGATGGTGAAGAGATTGATCACATCGAATTATTCGGCGCACCGTCAAGCGCAAATCTGCACAGCAGAAATTTTGTACTGTGTCCCGGCAATGCTTATGACCGCTCGCCCTGCGGAACCGGCACCAGCGCAAAGCTTGCGTGTTTGGCGGACGACGGCAAACTCGCGGAAGGTGCGATCTGGCGCCAGGAGAGCATCATCGGCAGCGTCTTTGCGGGATCGTACCGTCTGGTTGAAGGTGGCATCATTCCCACCATCACGGGCGAAGCGTTTGTCTGCGGCGAGGGATCATTATTGATGGATCCGGCCGACCCGTTTTGCTGGGGGTTCGGGCAAAATAATGGCGCATGAACATGAAGTAAAAATCATAGTCCGCAATGATCTTCAATACATTTGGATGGACACGCAATGACAACCTTCTGGAACGGCGTACTGCCCGCAATCACGACCCCATTCGCGCCCGACGGCAGCGTCGATCATGTCTTCCTCGCCACGCACGTCACGATGATGATGGATGCGGGCTGCACCGGCATCGTGCCCCTGGGCTCGCTCGGCGAAACGGCAACGCTTACATTCGTGGAGAAGCAGGCGGTGCTCGCCACGGTCGTGGCGTCCGTGGGCAAGCGCGGCGCTGTGGTGGCTGGCGTTGCAGCAATATCGACCGACGAGGCAGTGGCCTTTGCAAAAATGGCGGAGGCTGTCGGATGCGGAGGGCTGATGGTGTTGCCACCGTATGTTTACTCTAGCGACTGGCGTGAAATGAAACAGCATGTGTCGGCCATCATCCGCGCCACGTCGCTACCTTGCATGCTGTACAACAATCCGATTGCGTATAAAACAGACTTCCTGCCCGCGCACGTGGCTGAGCTCGCCGCTGAATATCCGAACCTCGTTGCCGTCAAGGAATCAAGCGCAGACATTCGCCGCATCGCGGCCATCAAGTCGTTGATCGGCAATCGCTTGCACATTCTGGTAGGTGTTGATGACCTGATTGTCGAGGGCGTCGCGGCCGGTGCGACTGGCTGGGTTGCGGGGCTCGTGAATGCGTATCCGCGCGAATCGGTGGTGCTGTTTGAGATGGCGAAGGCGGGGAAATGGGCAGAGCTTGTGCCGCTTTACCATTGGTTCCTGCCACTGCTAAAGCTCGATACCGTCGTCAAATTTGTGCAATTGATCAAGCTCGTTCAGGAGCACGTCGGCATGGGAAGCTCACGCGTGCGCGCGCCGCGGCTTGCATTGGCAGGTGCTGAGCTACTCGACGCG
>JANMPY010000151.1:0-10911 GCA_031370095.1 Betaproteobacteria bacterium | reverse complement strand
TGGGCAAACATCACGACCGAGTTACCGGCCTCCTATTGCCGCCTCGTGAAGGGTAGAACTTACTACATGAACCTTCGTTTTCAGGATGCGCGTCCGGTTTCTGAAGGCGGCTCGCCAACGACTGATTCCTGCCCCACCGGAAATTGCGGCGGCATTATTCAGGTACTTTAATTCTTAACGCTTGTCTTAATTACGGCCGACAGTTGTCGGCCGTAATTCTTTCACTCCCCACAAAATTCAGATTGCACATGAAACTCACCATGAAATTTCCCAGCACAGTGATCGTCGCCGCAGCACTTGTATTTGCATCAAGCATTCACGCCCAAACGCCCGTAAAACCGGATGCGGTGCTGATGTCCAACGCGCGCGCCAAAGTCACGTATGAGGATTTAGTCGCCGAGCTTGCGCGCATACCCGAAGACAGCCGCCTTGAATTCTTGTTAAGCCCGCAGCGCCTCGCGACCGTCGTCGAGAACATACTGATCGGCAAGATCATGTCCGCCGAAGCGCAGCAATCGGGCTTACAAAAAAAACCAAACGTCGCTGCTGAAATCCGCAATCAAACCGATAAGGTGCTGACAAAATATCGGCGCGAAGAAATCGAAGCCAACGCGCCGAAAATCGACCTGGTTCCACTTGCGCGGGAAATTTACCTGACGCGCCTGAAGAATTTTGAAAAGCCGGCCGTCTACACAAGCTGGCACACGTTGATAAAAACCAAGGATCGCACGCGTGATGCTGCGCTGGAACGCGCCAGGCTGGTTAAGGCCAAGGTCGATGCGGGCGAGCCACTCGAAGCAATCGCCAGGCAGTACTCGGACGACGAGTCCATCACGATTAACGGCGGCTTCATCCGACCCACACCCTTATCTTATCTGGATCGCGGATTCGCCAACGCACTGGAAAAACTGAAAGTAGGCGAGTCCGCCATCGTCGAAACTGATTACGGCGTTCACGTCGTGCGCCTGCTCAAATTGGTGCCGCGCAATCGTCCGACTTTCGAGGACATGAAACCAGACTTGCTGGACGAAGCAGACAAAACTTACAAGCAACGTGTCGTGGAAACCTACGTGTCCAACATCCGCACTGATCCGACCATGAAGTTGAATGTGGAAAATCTCGATCAAGTGCGGCCACGGTTGCCAGAAATTCCGCCGCCTCCAGAGCCTGCGGCACCGATCAGGCAGCGCTGAGCGTGCGTTAAAATTCGTGACGCCTTGGCGAAAAGTACGTTTGGTGCGGAACTATATCCACTTGCTTCGCTTTCCGCTTTTCTCAAAGCGGTGAACGGGGGATTTACGATGGTTAGTATGTGGCCACAAATTAAATCTTCGCATCCCCTCTTTGCCGGGAGAGGCTCCAATATCGCGCAAATGGTTTTGGTGCGCACGCAGTATCTTGATCGTGCAAAAATTCATTAGAGCCTACTAGCTTGATCGCCTCCGGCCCCCAACCCCTCCTGCTACTGATCCGCTTCACTGAGCGCGAAATCCTCTCGCGCTTCGCCGGCAGTGCATTCGGCCTGATCTGGGCGCTCGCCAACCCGCTCCTGCTGTTGGCAATTTACTCATTCGTTTTCGGCCACCTGTTTCAGCAGCGAATGGGCGATCTGTCCTCCGATAGTTACATCGTTTTTCTTGCCCTCGCGTTGTGGCCCTGGATGATGTTCGCCGACGGCGTGATGCGCGCGCTGCAAAGCGTGCAAGCCAATGCGCCGCTGGTCAAAAAAGTCGCGTTCCCGCATTTGCTATTGGTGTTGGCTGCCGTCAATAGCGTGTTTCTGGTGCATCTGGCGGGTTACACCGCCGTGCTGCTCATCCTCGCGGCCACCGGCACCACGCTGCACCTGGCAGGCCTGCTATCGACTTTGCTTGCGATTGCTACGCTCTACCTATTGGCGGTCGGCGTTGGCGCCTTTCTGGCGGCACTGCAGACGCTGCTGCGCGATGTTGAGCAGGTGACGGCACCGGCGCTGATGATGTTGCAATTTCTGACCCCGGTGCTTTATCCGGTCACAGCGATTCCTGAGGCCTATCGCCACTGGTTCGCCTGGAACCCGTTGACGGGTGTGATGCAGCGACTGCGCGATGGTTTTTTACTGGGCACGACGCCGCAGCTCGGTGATTTATCGATGTTATTGGTTGGTGCAGTCGTGGCGGCCATTGGTGTGAGTTTTTTTGTCCGCCTGTCGCCGTACTTCGAGGATTTTCTTTAGTCGTCCTCGCCGCGACGTTGGGCTCGCACGAATGTTGCTGATGCGAACGGCCCCCGTGCCGTCTCGCATATAATTCTGACCTTACTTCCCCGACGTGAAGTCGTTCTTCGCCCGTCACCCGCCAAACCGCCCGCAGGATTACCGTGTCTGCCCCCGTCACCGACGACCTCGTCCGCATCGAACATATCAGCAAGGACTATCCGATCATCCGCACCGGAGCCGGACGCCTGCAAACTGTTTTCGAGTTGCTGACCGGGCGCGCGGTGCATGATTTTTATCGTGCGGTGGAGGACATCAGCATCACCATCCGCCGTGGTGAATCGTGGGGAATCATTGGTGAGAATGGTGCCGGTAAATCCACGCTGTTAAAAATCATCGCTGGTGTGGTGAAGGCATCATCTGGCACCATCAATGTTAACGGGCGTATCAGCGCGTTGCTGGAGCTGGGGACGGGCTTTCATCCTGAATACAGTGGTCGCGATAATATTTTTTTGGCATCAGCCCTAATGGGATGGACCCGCGCCGAAACGCACGCGCAGCTCGATCAGATTTTGAGTTTCGCCGACATCGGCACGCATATCGATCAGCCCGTTAAAACTTACTCTTCAGGCATGGTGGTGCGACTGGGGTTCGCGGTCGCGACCGCACTGTCTCCGGATCTGCTGGTGACCGATGAAGTGCTCGCCGTCGGCGACGAGTCATTTCAAAAAAAATGCATGCGCTGGATGGAAGATTTTCGCGCGCGTGGCGGCACCTTGCTGCTGTGTTCTCACAGCATGTATCACGTGCAGTCGTTGTGCCAGCAGACGATGTGGATTCACGATGGCAAAATGCGCATGCAAGGTGAGTCCTTCGAAGTGACACAGGCCTACCTCGCGCATCACGAAGCGAAAAACCGCAAAGAAGCACCCGCCAAGTCAACCCATCCAGCTGTCAACGCGCCTTTCCCAATGCTTGCCGCGTTGTGGATTGAAGACAATGCGGGACTCCGACGTGAGCTATTTGACATGGCGGAAGATGTTTATCTGTGCGGCACTTATCAGACACCTGACGACCAGCCCACCGTGCTAATGGCAGGCATCATTCGCATGGATGGCACGCCGGTATTTGGTACCTTTTCCAACGACGCCGGTTTTAGTGCGAATCGCCTTGCACCGCGCTTGTTTGGATTTCGCGTCGTCTTTAAGCGCAACGCGCTGCTACCGGGCATGTACCACCTGCGCGCGCACACGCTCGACGAACACGGACTGCGCATGTTCGATACGCGCGAAGTTGTTCTCACCATACGCGGCCAGACACGCGATCACGGCTTCGTGCGCCTCGATCACGAGTGGGCTGCCGGTCACGAGCCGCCGCTGTAAGCATGGAGCCAACGCTTACCCCGGAGCTGCGCGCGCTCGCCAAACAATCGTTTCAGCATCAAGCCGCAGGGCGGTTTGCGGAGGCCGCACAAGGTTACGCCGCCGTGCTGTCGCGGGTGCCCGCGCATTGGTCGACGTGCTACAACTTGGGGCTGGTCTATCAGCATTTGGGACGCATGCAGGACGCGGCCGATATGTACACGCGTGCCGTGCGGCTCAATCCGCAACTGGCTGTTGCGTACAACAATCTGGGGAACGTGCAGAAGGCGCTGAAAAAAGCAGACGCTGCCATCGAAGCGTATCGACGCGCCATCACGATAGATCCACAGCTGTCCGACGCCAGTTATAACCTGGCCAGCATGTTGCAGGCGCGCGGTGAGTACACACCGGCAATCGCGCTGTTTCGCAACGCAGTCGCTGCCGACGGCTCGCACGTTTTGGCGTGGGACGCACTTTATCGCGGCCTGCTCGGACTTAAGCGCCATGAAGAAGCCATCGAGGCCGTGCTCGCGTGGGACGCCGCGATGCCGACGTGCCCGGAACTGGTGACGGCCGGCCTCGCGTTATGCCGCCCCGTCGGTGATCGTGACTTCGAAGCGCGCTATCTTGCGTTGGCGCTCGACTGGCCGTTCGCGGATTTCACGCCCGAACAATTCGCGCCGATCCTCGGCATGATCCAGTATTTTGACGTGTCGCGCGAACAACTCCTCGCCTGTTACCGCCGCTACGATGCAGCCGTCGCGGCGGGCAATCCCATGCTGATCCCGATGTTGCCGCGCCGCTCAGCCGATCAACGGTTACGCATCGGCTACGTGTCCGCAGATTTTCGCCGACATGTGATGGGACGCTGGATGCTGGAGGTTATTTCCAGGCACGACTTGAGTCGTGTCAGCGTTTATTTGATCTCGACCTGTCCGCCACGCGAGCACGATGCCGTCACCGCTGAATTTCGCACCTATGCCGATGGCTTTGCCGACGTAAGTGAGATGGATGATTTCGCCGCCGCCAAGAGTATCGCCGAGGTCGATCTCGATATTCTTGTTGATCTCGCCGGTCACACGATGGCCGCGCGTCCGGGAATTTATGCGCATCGCCCGGCGCGAACCATCATCACCCACCTTGGTTACCACGGCTGTCTTGGAGTAAGTGCGGTCGACTACAAGTTGACGGATCGTGTCAGTGATCCCACCGATGCCGCGCAATTTCAAGTTGAGCGGCCCTTTGTGCTGGATACCTGTGTATTTCCATTTGTGCGCGTGACACCTGCCGATGCTGATCCGGCGCTTGCCGATAATCCCGATCTTCAGGGTAAATTTGTGTTTGCCGCGTTCACCAATGTGCTGAAACTTTCATCGCGCTGCCTTGCAGTATGGCGACGCGTGCTCGACGCGCTACCGGAAGCGCTGCTGCTGTTCTCGCCACCATCTCCCACCCAGCATGCGGGCATATTGCGCACGCTGGCCGCTGCCGGCATCGACAAATCACGTTTGGCTTTTCTGCCCATGCAAGGCTCGGACGCACAGTTGAGGGCGCGTTACCGACACGTACACGCAGTCTTGGATACTTTTCCGTACGCGGGCGGAGATACTACGTTAGCCGCGCTCGACATGGGTGTGCCAGTCGTTACGCTCATGGGTGAACGTCATAGCGAGCGCGTCGGTGCCAGCATCCTTACGCATTTGAATATCACGGAGACCATCGCAAACAGTGAAGATGAATTCGTCGCGATCGCGGTGAGGCTCGCGCGCGATCCGCCATTCATGGCGCAAACAAGGCAGCGTCTCGCGGCGGCGGTTGCCGCAACGGACGTGCAGACGTACACGCTGGCACTTGAGCGGGCATACGAAAAAATGGTGGCGACCAAACCCACTGCGATGTCGATGACACTAAGCGCGCGACAATTTTTTCAATCGCTGCGCGATGCCATGCAACGCCATCGCAGCGCAACTGACAACGACACACGAAACGCAGTCGCAGAAATCTACGCCACGCTACGCATCGAGCAGCCCGACTATTCGCCGTTGCTGCGCGCACAGGGCGAGCTTGCGCAAACGTCGGGCAATGTAGCGCTCGCGGCTGAATGCGCGAGTGCATTGCTACAGCAGTTTCCGGACGATGTTGACGCACGCCTCTCTTCAGCCGGATTTTTGATCGACGAAGGCGCAGCGGCGGATGCGCTCAATGTTCTTCCACCAGTTGCCGAGAAAGGTGCGGATCACGTACGCGACGTACGTGTACTCATGCTATACGCACGCGCCCACGCCAAATTGGGCCGGTGGGATACCGCTCTAAGCTACAGCACACCAGCGGTCGCCTTGGCGCCTGCCGACGTGCAGACGTTGTTTTGGCACGGCATGGTTTTGTCACATACAGGTGACGCCGCGTCGGCGCTGACATTTCTCAATCGCGCCCTCATTCTCGCGCCCGACAATGTAGAGGCCGCTTACAACGCGGGCGTAATACTTGCCGAACTCGGCAATACCCGCGATGCGGAGACGGTGTTTCGCCGTGCCCTTGCGAGCAAATCGGCCCGTGAGCCAGCAACGGTGCGGTTCTCGGCGTATCTACGACTGCTGCAATTACTGTCGATGCAAGGTCGCCTTGATGAATGGATGCGTGAAGGCCAGCAATTCGCCAGCGCCTATCCAGACGCGGAAATACCCCGCTTGATTGAATCGCGTATCGCGCGCTATCGCGGCAACCTTGCGCGCGAGGCGGAAATTTTGTTACCGCTTGCCGAGGCGGCGACCGATTTGAAAGACGATGTCACTGCAATGGCGGTAATTGGCGAACTGTTGGCAACGTTGAGCTACCACGATGTCCCCGCGCACCTGTTGCAGCGCTTGCGCGTGCGTTTCCGCGACGCAGCGCGTGTGTTGCATCCGCCTTTCGAGTCGCATTTCATCGCGCCACCAGACACAAATTTGCGCATCGCGTATCTGGTCGATTTTTCGCTTCCGTTTGTCGCCGACTTCATCGCGATGTTGGTTGCGCATCACGATCAGACGCGAGTGGCGGCGAAGGTTTATGCCATCAGTCCGGTCGGGCCAACCTTGCACGCCCATCTTTCAGCCCACGGCACGCCGTTAGTTTCTATTGCGACCTTTGACGAGCAGCGCGCCGCACAAACGATTCATGCTGATCGTCTGGATGTGTTGGTCGACGTCGCCGCGTTCGGCTCGTACGCCAAGCCAGGCTTGTTGTCGCATCGTGTTGCGCGCGTGCAGCTTTCGCTTTCGGGATTCATGCATCCTGCTGGCATCGGCGAGCTCGACTATCGGCTGTCGGACAACGTGACGGAAATTGATGCCGGTGCCGAGCCCGTCTCACCACTGCCGATTGTGTTGGATGGTTGCGCCTTGCCGTTGTTGCCAGCGACGCTTGTGCCATTGCAACTCACGCGCGCGCAACTTGGCATTGACGAGAACGCAACGGTGTTCGCGATACTCGCATCCGCCACGCGTCTTTCGTCGCGCTGCCTCACGACATGGAAGGCGCTTGCTGACAACGTCGCTACCGCCATGTTTTTTGTCTGCCCGTTACAAATCTCTGATCGCGAGCCGATCCAAAGACTGCTGGTGGCGGCGGGCATAGAGACCTCACGCATCGCGATGCTGCCGCCGATGCATTCGCGACCGCGCGATCTTTCCCTCGCTGGCATCGTTGACGCGATATTGGACACCATGCCGGGCAGCGATTATTTCAGCGCGCGCGCCGCCATTCTCGACGCCATCCCGCTCGTCACCATGCCGGGGCGCATGCCCCACGAGCGGGTCGCGCTCTCGCTGCTTAGCCACCTGGGAGATGCTTTGACGGTCGCCGCCAGCGGACGGGATTATATCGAGATTGCCGCCGTTATCGCGCAGGATGTAACGGCGTGCGCGTCGCGTGCCGACAATTTGCGGGCGCTGCTACAAAAATCTTCCCTCATCGACATGCGCCAATATACAAGGCGCTTCGAAGACGCATTGTTTCGCGCCGCCGCGTTTGCAGAGTCGGGGTCAGCGTCATGACCGCGCGTCTCAATGAGGCGCGGTCATCGCTACAGCACGGTCGCATCGAGGAGGCGTTACAGCAGTTGTCGAAGATAACCTCTGCCGAGCCCGCTAACGCAGAGGCGTTCAGTTTGCTGGCGATGGCTAATGTTGGCGCGAAAAAATTAGCAGAAGCGCAGCGCGCCATTGCGTATGCAATAGAGTTACATCCGCAAAACGCGGACTATCATCTGACCGCAGCCAATATCGAACAGGATCGCGGCAATCTTCCCGCCGCAGTGGAACTACTTCGACATGCCATCCACCTGCGACCGTCGTTCGCCGAGGCGCACAACAACCTCGGCATCATCCTCTCCGACCTGGGCAGGCTCGGCGAGGCCAACCGCGCATTTACCGAAGCCATTCGCATCAAGCCGCAATATGCGCGCGCGTTCGCCAACCTCGCTGCCGTACAGATGCGCTTGCTGCAGTTGCCGGACGCGCTTAAAGCTGCACAACGCGCCGTAGCGCTGCAGCCCGATTACGCACACGCGCACCACCTTCTGGCGAATGCACA
Source organism: Betaproteobacteria bacterium (assembly GCA_031370095.1). Classification (GTDB taxonomy): domain Bacteria; phylum Pseudomonadota; class Gammaproteobacteria; order Burkholderiales; family Usitatibacteraceae; genus UKL13-2. Next base: position 2,784 of record JANMPY010000151.1, on the reverse strand, counting down.
CACCATGCTGGGAGATCCGCACGCAGCAGAAATTGCACTCGCGCAGGCGTTGCGACTGAAGCCGGATCTGGTCGAATCCTCGCTGCTGCATGCACAAGTGCTGGCCAAACTAAAACGGCCAGACGAGGCCGAACAGGTGATCCGACATGCGCTCACGCTGTCGCCCATGCGCCCCGAGCTTTGGGGTTTTCTCGGCGACTTGTTGAGCGGTCGCGATGATCTTCCTGCTACCCTCGACGCATATCAGCGTGCTCTTCAATTGCGCCCGAACGACGTCACCATCACCGCGCGTGCGGCATTATTGTTGCCTAATATTTACGCCAGCGAAGCACATCTAGCCGCCTGCCGGGAACGCTATGCGCACGGTGTTGAGTATCTTCTCGGCAATGTGGAGTCGCTGTCGCAGAACGTGGTGCGTGAACGGTTCGGTGATGTTGTCCCCAGTAATTTTCTGCTCGCGTATCAGGGTTGCGATGACACGGTTTTACAGCGCCGTTATGCCGAATTCATCCACGCCATATTGCTGCACGCCATGCCGGAGCAGGCCAATCCGTTGCCACCACCCGCAACTGCGGCTCGGCCAGACAAACGCATACGCGTCGGATTCTGTAGCCGTTTTTTTTATCGAAGTACCGTCGGTAATTATTTTCGAAGCTGGATCACCCATCTTGACCGAAGCGTATTTGAAATATTCGTGTACCACACGCATGTGGTTGAAGATGATCTGGCCGTGCAATTCCGAATGGCCGCCGACCACTACGTTCAGGGTGCGGAAAACTTTTCGTTTTTTCAACAGCGCATCACGGCCGATGAACTCGATATTCTTGTCTATCCTGAATTAGGGATGGACTTGATGTGCTTCCTGCTGGCAGCGTTGCGCCTGGCACCGGTACAGGCGTGTGCGTGGGGTCATCCGGTGACTCCCGGCCACCCGAGTATCGACTACTACATTTCCTGCGCGGCGATGGAGCCCGCGCATGCGAAAGCCCAAACGCATTACAACGAGCGACTGCTGACGCTGCCCGGCATCGGCACGCGCTACGACCTGCCAACGCTAGCTACAAATATTTCCAGCAAGTCGCGCGCCGACTATCAGTTGCCGGAAGATGCGCATCTGTACTTATTTCCGCAGTCGCTGTTCAAAGTGCATCCGGCCAACGACCGCCTGCTCGTGGCTGCGATGGCCAACGATCCAAAGGGCGTGCTGGTAATGTTTGTTGGGCAAAATGTTGGTGTCACGCAAAAATTTACCGCCCGCCTTTCTGCCGCATTTACCGAACAAGGCATCGCGCCGCAGGGTCGCGTGAAGCTGTTGCCGTTTGTGACCCACGACGATTACAAACGCATCAATGCGCTGTGTGATGTGATGCTTGACACGCTGCATTGGTCAGGTGGCAACACCTCGCTCGACGCGTTGGCGATGGGTCTGCCGATCGTTACACTGCCGGGCGAATTCATGCGCGGTCGGCAGACGATGGGCATGCTCACCTTGCTCGGTGTCGACGAGCTCATCGCGACATCCACCGACGACTACCTCGCAATCGCCAAACGGCTGGCGACGGACAAGCGACATCGCGACGAAGTTTCTGCAAAAATTCTCGCTAACTTGCCGCGTTTGTTCAATGATCCCGCTCCACCAAAAGCACTCGGAGAGATGTTGCAGCAGATGGTACACGCGAACATTGCGCCGCCTTCCGCCACTACGCCGCTACGCTAATGTCTGTGCCACCGTTACCACCAACCGTGGACGCACGCGCAAGCGAGCTTTATAAAGCAGGCGACATTGGCGCAGTCATCGAAATTTACGAAGCCCGCATCAAAAGTCATCCGCAGGATCTTGTCGCGTGGCGCAAATTGGCACGCTTGCTGACCGAGGCCTGGCAATTTGCGCGCGCTGACGCGGTTGTCACCCAGGCGCTGTCGATGTTCGGCGACGATGCGGCGCTGCTGGCCCTGCAGGTATTTGTGAAGCCTGAACTGGGGCTTTCAGATGAGGCTCGCGAAATTGCCGTCAATGCGGCGGCGTGTTTTCCAGACCAGTTGTCGTTCCAGTTCGACGCACGGTTGCTGCTGCCGATGGTGTACGCGGACCGCACCGATCTCGCCCTGCGACGCAACCGTTATGACACCGGTCTCGGCGAGCTCGAATCGATGCTGCCAGCAATGCAGCAAGATTCCGCGCGCATCTACACGCTTGAGCGCACCAATTTTCTGCTGGCGTATCAGGGTGAAAATGATTTGCAGTTTCAGTGCCGCTACGCGAATATTCTCGGCGCAATGATCGCAACGGCCGATCCGGATTTGCGCGCGCTTCCACAGCGTGCAACCGGACAACGAAAAATACGTGTTGGCTTCGTTGGCAAATGGTTTTTTTCCTGCACGGCCGGCAATTATTTTGAACGCTGGATCACGCGACTGGACGCGTCACGGTTTGAGCGCTTCGTTTACTACACCGGCCAAGCCAATGATGAAGTCACCGCGCGCATCGGCGCGGCTGCGGAACACTTCACGCGTTTGCAGAGTGACGCACGCAGCAATGCGCTAACGATACGCGCGGACGAGTTGGACATTCTGATTCATCCGGAGGTCGGCATGAGCACCGGCTCCTATCTGCTTTCAAGTTTTCGTTTGGCGCCCATCCAGTGCGCCGCGTGGGGGCACCCGGTCACGACCGGCAACAGCGCCATCGACGTGTATTTCAGTTGCGCGCAAATGGAGCCAGAGGATTATCAGGCGCATTACTCGGAGCGCGTATTGCTGCTCGATGGCATCGGCGTGGACTAT
>JANMPY010000619.1:0-4450 GCA_031370095.1 Betaproteobacteria bacterium | reverse complement strand
TGTTGCAGAGGCGAATCGGCGCGGTATTCAGGTGCTCGTCACCGATCATCATCTACCCGGTCAATCGTTGCCCGACGCTGCCGTGATCGTGAACCCGAATCAAGTCGGTGACAACTTTGCGAGCAAAAATCTCGCTGGTGTCGGTGTGATTTTTTATACGATGTCGGCTTTGCGTGCCGAGTTACGAAGGCGAAATTATTTTCAGGGAAAGGTCGAGCCGAATCTCGCCGATCTACTTGATCTGGTCGCGCTCGGTACCGTCGCCGATGTGGTGCGGCTCGACCACAACAACCGCGTACTCGTTGAACAAGGCCTCGCCAGAATCCGCGCCGGTCGCGCCTCGTATGGCATTCGCGCGCTCATGCGCATCGCCGGTCGCGACCCGAGTCGTGCATCCACTTACGATCTCGGTTTCGTGGTCGGCCCACGACTAAATGCCGCCGGGCGACTGGACGATATGTCACTCGGCATTGCTTGTCTGCTCGCCGATAACGAGCGCACCGCCACCGAGCTTGCCGCAAAGCTCGACACGCTAAATCGTGAGCGACGCTCGATTGAGGCCGATATGCGCGATGGCGCACTGGCCTCGCTCGAAGACGTCGACGTTGGCGCGCGCTATGCACTTTCCTTGTACGACCCAGGCTGGCATCAAGGCGTCGTCGGCATTCTCGCCTCGCGCATTCGCGAAAAATATCATCGCCCGGTGATTGCCTTCGCGCAGGACGGACAAGGCAATCTCAAAGGCTCGGGCCGCTCGATCCCCGGCTTCCACATGCGCGACGCGCTCGATGTGGTCACCAAACGCCATCCTCAACTCATCAGCAAATTTGGCGGTCATGCGATGGCCGCAGGTCTCACCATTGCCGAAACCGGCATGGCCGATTTTGCGAACGCGTTTGACGAAGTCGCACGCGAGCTTCTGACGCCCGCCGATTTGGCTGAACGCATTGAAACCGACGGCACGCTTGATGCGAATGAGTTGACGTTTGATTTTGTACAAACGATCGACAGCCAAGTCTGGGGGCAAGGATTTGCCGTGCCGTCATTCACAGGGCATTTTCGCGTGCTGGAGCAGCGCGTTGTCGGCCAAAAGCATTTGAAACTGGAACTTTCGTCAGGCGGGACGACCTTCGAAGCCATGCGTTTTGGCTCGGGCGATGCCCTGAACGCCAGCATTGACGCGGTGTTCCGGCCATCTATCAATGAGTTTCGCGGACAGGCCACGTTGCAGCTTATATTGCAATACATAGCTTAGAGAGCGCTGCCAATAACACCGGTTTGGCAAATGTGATTTTGATCACACCTCACTTTGGTTTGAGGGGATTGCCCAAATACACAAAAGTTGACAATCCTGTGCGTTCAGTCGAGTGGAATTCCGTGCGAAACTTGTTTATAGAAAATTCCAAACTAAATTCGAGCGGTGATGTCCATTCGTAGCGAACGCTAACTGGCAAGTTAGTCCCCGGCAACCCTGGAGCAATAGCGTGTCGAATTCTCAACTTTTTTCTTTCATGCAAATGTCCGAAGCGATCAAAAGAATTCTATGGGGTTCTGGAATCATCGTCCTCAATTTGGCGCTGATTTTTGCGGATTATTGTACCGGCCCGTATCTGCCGTTTACGCTTTTCTACTTGACGTTGATCTATTTCACGCTTGGGCGTCTCGGTACCCGGTTCGCCTACACCGTTGCGGTGTTGTCGGCGACGGGAAGGACCTTGGTTGCGAGCTCATTTTTTCCATCAGATGTTTTGATCTTGGCAACTTCGTGGCAGTTGACCACGAGCCTGGCAGTGTATGTCACGTTCTGCTATTTGCTAAATCGGCAAAATGCCGGACGCGAGCGGGCCGAAAAGAAACTATTAGATCTGGAGCATTTGATCGAAAAAGGGAGTGGAGTCGGTGAAACGCCCCCCAGTGGAACGACAACGAATGATAAAGCGCGGTCGAATCACAACAAGCGTACAGTTGCCCTGATTTCGGTCGTCGGAATTGCTTCTACAGTATGCGCACAGCAGATTTCTTCCAATCCATCGACGCAATACATATTCGATCAAAAAACCGGCAAGGTTGCACAGGGACCATCGCGTGGGCACGGTTCACCGGGAGACGATGTTGCAAAGGACAAGGTCGCACTGCTTACCTTTGATGATGGCCCCAGAGACCCAGATATCGACGCCGCCCTGCTGGGAATCCTCAAGAAGCACGCAGCACCGAGTATCTGGTTTGTTGTATGCGAACATTTTGACGATGTCGGAAATCCGCGTGCCGCAGAAAATTTACAAACTCTTCAGGCTGTCACCAAGGCCGGGCACCAGATCGGCAATCATTCGCATCGCCATCGAAATCTGAAATCGATGGATGGCAAGGATCCGGGCGGCGTTGATCTCGAAATCAACCAATGCAGCGATGCCATCAATACAGCGATCGGCGCCCGTCCAGTTTATTTTCGCGCACCCTGGGGCGAATATTCACCCAATGTATTGCGCTTGGCAGGGGTGAGCGGGATGCGTGTGATGAACTGGACTTCGAATTCGAATGATGCGTCCTTTTCCGGTCGGACTGAAGAGTATCGAAAATATCTTTTCAACTCGCCCGAGATAAATTTTGAAGATACGGTAAAAAATGGCGATGTCATTCTTCTGCACAACACAACGCAAACTGTCGTCGTACTGGATCAACTGCTGACAAACTTGGAGAAGCGCGGTTTCCACTTTGTATTGCCGTCATAGCGGCTATAAGCAGATCGGCTCACAAAGCACTTCGTTTCATTCCACCATCTTTGCAGCGTCGTGTCCCTGGCCCGGAAGACTCGTTAAGCACGCGTGTTAGTGCGGCGTCCTGCCCATCAATCAATGAACTTCGTGAGCAGCTATATTGCAGCGGCTATTGGATTGCATGACTTAGCGGTAGCTTGGTCGCGTATAATTCTGGGATAATTAATTTACTTGGTGGCTGGTACGAGTGCTCACCGCCGGTGCTAGGCTTATCCCCTGCCCTCTCACGTCAACCCCCTCGCGGAGGCCGACGGAGCAAAGGCCAAAAAACGAATCGAACCACCCATGGAATCAGACCAGCTAAACGCAATTGGCAACCTCATCTCCGACTTGACCACGCGCACGGTCGAGTTGCGGAGGTATCTTTGACTTTGACGCAAAGGTAGAGCGTCTCGCCGAGGTTAATCGGCTGGCTGAAGACCCGGCAATCTGGAGCGATAGTAAACGCACGCAGGAACTGGGCAAGGAAAAAAAGTTACTCGATGAAGTCGTCGATACGCTGACGAAGCTTGGCAATGGCTTGGGCGATGCGCGCGAACTTTTCACGCTCGCCAAAAGTGAGGCTGATGAAGACACCTTGCTTGCCATCAGCAGTGATGCGAACGAGTTGCAAAAATTAGTTGTTGATCTCGAATTCCGTCGCATGTTTTCCAATGTGATGGATCCGAATAATTGTTTCATCGACATTCAATCAGGCGCCGGTGGCACCGAGGCGCAGGACTGGGCGAACATGTTGATGCGGCAGTATTTGCGCTACTGCGAACGCAAGGGCTTCAAGACCGAGCTGTTGGAAGAATCTGCGGGTGATGTGGCGGGGATCAAATCGTGTTCGATTAAAGTCATCGGCCCATATGCTTATGGGTTTCTGCGCACTGAAACCGGTGTGCATCGGCTGGTGAGGAAGAGCCCGTTTGATTCTTCAGGTGGCCGCCACACGTCATTCGCGAGCCTGTTTGTCTATCCGGAAGTCGATGACTCAATCGACATCGAAATCAATCCCGCTGATTTGCGCATTGATACTTTTCGTGCGTCCGGTGCGGGTGGACAGCACATCAACAAGACTGACTCCGCGATTCGCATCACCCACGCGCCTTCTGGTGTGGTGGTGCAGTGCCAGAATGACCGTTCGCAACACCGCAACCGTGCAGAGGCAATGTTGATGTTGAAGGCGAAATTGTACGAGCTGGAAATTCGCAAGCGCCAAGCCGATCAGCAAAAGCTGGAAGATTCCAAAACAGATATCGGCTGGGGGCACCAGATTCGTTCATACGTGCTGGATAATTCGCGCATCAAGGATTTACGTACCAACGTTGAAGTGGGCAATACCAAGTCGGTACTCGATGGCGATTTAGATGTGTTCATTGAGGCTAGTTTGAAACTGGGCGTTTAGCATCACAAATTTATTGCGAGTCGAAACATCATGTCCGAACAAACCCAAACACCAGCGCCAGACGAAAACTACGTGATGGCCGAGCGCCGCGAAAAGCTGAAAGCGTTGCGCGAGGCCAGCCCTGACGGCATCGCCTTTCCGAACGATTTCCACCCCGAAAATGTAGCTGCGGATTTGCACGCAGTGTACGGCGCGAAAACAAAGGAAGAACTCGAAGCCGCCGCACCGGTAAACGTCGTCATTGCCGGCCGCATCATGCTGAAACGCGTGATGGGCAAAGCGAGTT
>JANMPY010000609.1:0-9142 GCA_031370095.1 Betaproteobacteria bacterium | reverse complement strand
ATCACGTGACACCAGTGACACGCCGAATAGCCGACCGAGAGCAGGATCGGCTTACCGGTGTCACGGGACATTTGCAGCGCCTCTGGCCCCCATTCCTGCCAATGAACGGGATTCTCGGCATGCTGTTGCAGGTAAGGTGAGGTACTTTGTGCTAATTTGTTGGTCATATTCTTTCACTCACGGAGTTTGATATGTGGCTCGCCGTTATTTTTGTGATTATTTTTTTGCTGAAAGTTCTCGATATTCCGCCGGTCGGCAATTGGAGCTGGCTGTGGGTGATGACGCCGTTTGGATTACTCATGCTGTGGTGGAACGTGATTACGCCGATGATCGGCTGGGACAAGAAAATGGCCGAGAAAAAAATGGCGGCTGATATGAAGGAAGCGGAAGAAACCAAAAAGAAAAATCGCGGTTTTTAACGGCGGCTCTGAGTCGCGACACTATTGTAACGGGGCTACCTCAGCGCAGTACTTGCAAAGCCTGCTCAATCGCCAGGCCAATTGACTGCAGACGAATATCTCTCATTGTTTCGCCCGCCACCATCAAGCCGACGGGCGCATCGCCTATAGCGTGGCAGGGCAGAGACCAACAGGGTCGATCAAGCACATTGAACGGCGCGCAGTTGCGCAACAACAATCCATTCATGCGCAAGAAAAATTCTTCGGAACGCTCCATGTCACAAATGGTCGGCGCGATGATCGGCACGGTCGGTGCCAGTAACGCATCGAACCGCGCCGTCGTTACGTTGGCGGACGCGATCAATGACTGTCGTAACTTGAGCAAATCGATGTAATCGGCGGCCAGAATGTTTGCGCCCAGCAGCAAGCGTTTGGCCACGCGGGGATCGAAGTCAGCAAGGTTGTCTGCAAGTCGTTCGCGGTGCAGCGCGTAGGCTTCGACGGCGGAGAAATTCGCTTTTTTGCTGCCATCGACTTCGCGTTGCAGCTCGGGAAAATCAAATTCGCGAATGTCAGCACCTGCCGCCGACAGCGTCGTGAGCGCGCGCGTGAATGCCTCCGCCACTGGTGCGTCGAGATTGTCGAGAAGAATGGTTTTGGCAACACCGAACCGCAATCCTGCCAACGGCAACATGGCGGGCGTTATCGGTTTGACACCCGCCATGATTGCATCAAGCCACGCGCAGCACGTGACTGAATTGCCCAGCGGCCCGATGGAATCGCGGGTGAACGACAGCGGAAATGCGCCCGCCAGTGGCACGCGTGCCTGCGTCGGTTTGAAGCCGGTGATGCCGCACAACGCAGATGGAATGCGCACCGAGCCGCCGGTGTCGGAGCCAATGGTGGCCGCCGCCATGTCGTCGGTCACGCTCACCGCGCCGCCCGACGTCGAGCCGCCAGGAATGCGCCGCGTTGCACGATCCCAAGGGTTCGCCGGCGTGCCGTAATGCGCGTTCATGCCGTGCGCGCCATAGGCGAATTCGGTCATGTTGGTGCGGCCGATGATGATCGCACCGGCCGCACGCAGCCGCGCGATCACAGGCGCGTCGGCGGTCGCTTTCGGCGCACGCCCGAGAATCTTTGAGCCGGCGCGGGTGACATCGCCTTCAACATCGAAAAGATCCTTGATCGAAATCGGGATGCCGGCGATCGGCGACGCAACCTCGCCAGCCGCGCGAGCAGCATCGCTGGCACGCGCCGCGTTGATGGCGTCGTCGGCGTAGATTTTGATGAAGGCGCTCGCACCAACGCCTGCCGGGTCAGCTATTTTTTCAAGGCAGACGCGCAGCAGTTTTTCGGATGTGGTTTTGCCATCGGCAAGATCGCGCGACAATTCGGGCAAAGTTTTCATCGTAGAAATTTTGACCGGAAAGAAAGAACTTAATTATCTCTTGGAATGGTTCTACGTGCAGAGCGTCCAGCGCAAAACAACGTAGATCGCCATTTGGAGCGACTTCTGGCGGGTTTTCGGCGGGAGAGACGCGCCAGGGCTGGAAGTCTCGTATGGCTAAGCCGGAATTCAGAATTTTCCTGATTCTGTCGGCATGGAAATGTGGCGCGGATCAGGCGTCGCGTCGGTCAATCCTCACCACGGATCGTAGGTGCCAAAGTTCCAGATATGTCCCTCAATATCGCGACACGTGAAGCCGCGCCCGCCATAGTCTTCGTCTTTTATTTCCAGGAGGATCTCGGCACCGGCCGCTTTTGCCATGGCGTAAATAGCGTCCGCATTGGTAACGATCAGATATGCGCTCTGCGTTTCGGCTCCGCCGACTTCGTCGGGTTGCTTAATGAGTCGTCCCCATTCAGATTCGTCTGCCGTGACGGAGCCGAGCATGATCATGCCGTTGCCAAAGGTTAATTGTGCGTGCGCAATGGTGCCGTCGGGATTGGTGTGGACGGCGCGCTTCTCGAAACCAAACGTTGCGCACAGCCAATCAATCGCGGCGGGTGCATCCCGGTAACGGAGGCAGGGAATGACTGTTGCCTTGGTGTCTTTCGCGGGCGTCGGCATGATGCTTCTCCTTGAAAGGATTTACGTCATGCCGAGTTTACTCGCACCTACCGGGTCACCAGCGCCAAGCGGCCAACAATCTGTGTACACAGATTATCGCGTGAGGTAAATCGTCCCGTGATACCTGAAGGATTGGCTTCAATTTCGACCATGTCGTACGTACCCGAAAGATTCGGGCAGGTGACGGTACCGGTCGACGATCCCATGCGGCCACTTTGGCGATAGTTGCCGGTATAAGTGCAAATAGATCCGTTTTCGTTCGTCGTCATCGTCAGTGCAGTAGCGGAATTGGTGATCGCAACGCCGACGACTTTTTCCACCGTGCCGTTGTTTGCCGGGTTGGTACATCCCGACGCAGTTTCCCTGACTACGCCCGCGAAGTTGCCGGTCAAGTCATTATTGCGAAATGTCTGCCGTGTGAGCGCTTTGTTGACGAGGGTGCCATCGACCGTGTAGCTCAAGGTCGCAGTATCGACGAAGGCCGTAAAGGTGACGGTGCCGACGTCCCGGCGGGTAACCAAATTCGGATTGAACGGAATGCCGAGCCAGGGACCTCTGGTCTCGATCATCGGTCCGGAAAAAATCAGCGCGCCCGACGCGGCCTGGCCAACATAGGTGGCCTGGCCGGTGTAGAACTTGGCTCCGCTATCGACGCCGTAGACGAAGAAAGTCAGGAATACAACTTCACGTTGATGCGTCGCCGTCACGCCCCAGCCGGATTCGGCCGAGTTCCACCATAGATCGGTGAGGTCGGTGGTGAAGGTATTTGCAAAAGCGAATGGAGATGACAGGCAAAGAGCAAGCAGACATGCGGCAAATTTTTTCATTTCAGTATCCCGATTTTTTTGTTTAGGAAAAGCCCGCGCGCGTCGTCGCCTGGCGTTTTAGGTGGTCATAGTTTTGACTGACAGCGGCCGCGCGTCAATTGGATGGAACACCCGAAAAAATGTAGGACAATTCTGATACCGTGTGGGTAGTGCTGGCGCTACCGACGACTTCTATACCGGCATATCGCCATGTAGATAGCCATTTGGCGGACTATTCGGAGCATAAAAGGCTGAAAAGGCGCGCCAATGCTGGATACTTGCTTCTGAACCGTGGCTGGATGCACGCGAGGGCGAAATGCAGTGACGCATTCACGCCTCAATGATCTCCACTTCATGTGTCACCGGAAAATTCACCGAGTTGGCCATGAAACAATTGGCATGCGCTTTATCATGCATCGCCTTCGCGTCGGTGAGACTTGTGCCTTTTGCGACCGACACGCGCGGATGCAGCATCACGGACTGCATCGACATTTTCGCGCCAGCTACGGCATTTTCACCGACACCCAGCGTTCCGGTGGCGCGGTCTTCATAGGCCAGAATCGTGATGTTTTTTTTTGCCGCAATCGCGAGATAAGTGAGCATGTGACATTGGGCCAACGACATCAGCAGCAGCTCCTCGGGGTTGTAACGACTGGTGTCACCGCCGTAGATCGCCGGGCTTGAGCCAGGCACGTCGGGCTTGCCTGCGCCGCCGAGAATGTTGTTGCGCGAAAATGTCGGCGATGGTGGCATCGTTTGCGTCGCCAGGGCCGGCCAGCGCAGCGTGGTTTCGAATTGATGGGCGTCCGACATTTCATGCGCTCCGGTTGGTGAGAAGTTTTTTAGAATAACAGCGAATGCCAATTGCTGAAAAAATTCCGCGACCAGTCGTCGCCGCGCGCTGCACAATATAGACTGAAGTCATTCACCCAACGACCAACCACCAACCACGAGGCAAACATGGCGCACTGGCTGCGGTACGAACATCAAGGGGAAGTCGGCTTCGGCAAACGCCACGGCGATAGCATCGTGATTTATAGCGGCGATATGTTCGCAGCGTGCGTTGCCACTGGTGCCACACTTCCCCTGGACGCGGTGACGATCCTCACGCCTTGCGTGCCGACCAAAATGATTGCGCTGTGGAATAACTTTCACGCACTCGCGGCAAAATTGAATCAGGCCATTCCGCCCGAGCCGCTATATTTTTTGAAAGCCAATAACGCTTTCCACCCGCACGGCGCGCCGCTCCGCGTGCCACCTGCGTATGCGGGCAAGGTTGTTTACGAAGGTGAGTTGGGCATCGTGATCGGCAAACGTTGTACTGCTGTGAGCGTAGCGGATGCGGCTGATTTTATTTTCGGCTATACCTGCATCAACGATGTCACCGCCGTTGAATTATTGTTCAAAGACGCGAGCTTCGCGCAATGGACGCGGGCGAAAAGTTTCGATACCTTCGGCGTCTTTGGCCCCGTCATCGCCACCGATATTGATCCGATGACGCTCACCATTCAAACCACCCTCAACGGACAGGAGCGACAAAACTATCCTGTCGCCGACATGATTTTCCCGCCGACAAAGTTGGTGAGCCTGATCTCGCACGACATGACGCTCGAAGCAGGTGATGTGATCGCGTGCGGAACGTCAATTGGTGTGGGATCGATGAAGGCGGGCAACGAAGTGTGCGTAAGCATCGAGGGTATCGGGGAATTGCGCAATCGCTACGGATAGTTATACCTGCATAAATTGGCGCAGATCGCCATTTGATGCGGCGTTACGCGGCATTTCAGCCTGAGAGCCGCGCCCGTATTAGACCTTGTTAATTATAAACCAGCGTACCACGCGCCCGCAGCGAATCTACCCAGCGGGGCAACGGCTCAAGCCCACACCAACGCAGATCAAGTTTTTCCAGCGTGGTGATTTCATGGATGCCATCCGGCAATGCACTTAACGGATTGGCGCGCAAATCGAGATGGGTGAGTTCACGTAAATTGCCTAGCGATGACGGCAGCGCGGTGACGCGGTTATTGCGCAGGTTCAGTCGCCGCAGTTTGCTGAGATTGCCGATGGACGCGGGCAGTGCGGTCAACTGATTGTCGGACAGATCCAACTCGCGTAACTGCGTGAGATTGCCGAGCTGTTCGGGCAGCGAGACGAGTTTATTTTGTTGCACGTGCAATTCTTTCAATCGCGAAAGTGCAGCGATGGAATCCGGCAGCACGGTCAATTGATTGCGATAAGCGCGCAGCTCCACCAGCGCCTGCATGTCACCGATGTTATGGTGCAGCGCGGCCAATTGATTATCGCTTGCGTTCAGATACGTCAATGCGCTGAGTCTGCCGAGCGACTCGGGCAAGGGGATAAGCTGGTTATGGCTCAAGTATAGAAAATTGAGACGCGCTTTAAGCTTGCCGATGGCGTCGGGTAATTGTGTCAGCGCGTTGTGACCCAGATCGAGCATGGTGAGTTTGGTGAGATTGCCGACGCCGTCGGGCAGCGACGTAATCTCGTTGTCGCCAAGATTGAGCGTCGTTAACTGCGTGAGCCGCCACAGCGCATCAGGCAATTCTGTGAGCGCGTTTTGAAAAACACTCAGCGACTCAAGATCCTGTTGAAGTAACACGTCAGCGGGAATCGCCAACAGTCCGGCGCGATTGAGATCAATCCTTCGCGCGGTCATCAAACCAGCAGCGCATTCATGTGCCGCAGTCGTGACGCCACCGAGCGCAGCATCGTAATCCCGACCGCAGGCTCGGCTTTTACCAGCGCAATCAACGCGGCGCGGTTGATCGCGAGCAGCGCGCATTCGGTTTCTGCGATGGCGCTCGCGGTACGTGGCGATTGATCAATCAACGCCATTTCGCCGAAGGTGCCGCCGCTGGTGATGTTTTCCACTACGCGCCCGTTGATCGAAATCGTCACCCGTCCGTCGAGAACGATGTACATGCTGGTGCCTGCGTCACCCTGGTTCATGATTGCTTTGCCTGCGTCGTAATGCACGGTGGTGGCGCGTTCCAGCTTTTGCTCAAGACTCGCCAGTGCTGCGCCATTGAAAACAGGAAGGTCGATATGTTCGTCTTTCGCCAGCGCAATTTTGCGCATTGCCAGACGCGCCGCCACGAAACGCATGCGGTCAAACATCACGCTCATCAACATCAACGCAAATTCGGGGGTGCGCAACAATGCCGCGTGCAACTCGTCGATATCAAGCGAGAGCGCCGTGCAATCGGCTTTGATGGTTGCGGTGGCACTTCGCGTGCTGCCGGTCGGTGAGTCGCTGATCACCGCCATTTCGCCGAAAACTTCACCTGCCTTAATCGTGTCGAGCGGCTTGCCCGCCAGTGACAGCGCCACTTCGCCCGATGTAACCAGATACATGCGGTGCATGACGCGCTTGCCAAAGAGACCAAGCTTGCCCGATTTTACGTTCTCAACGAACAGCGTTTCGCCTGCCGCAAAATGTTCTTTTTTGCCCGACATCTCAAACAGTCGCGTCGCGATTTCTGCGTCGTAGTATTTGCTTGACGCTGGCTTAAAGCGCGCAGTCGGCGTGGTGAAATCGAATTCATCCTGCATATTGATGTGATCTATGCGAACAGCGAATTCATATAGCGCATGCGGTCTGCCACGCAGCGCATCATTGCCATGCCAATGGCTGGATCTGCTTTTACCAATGCAATCAGCGCTTCACGATTGATCGACAGCAATACGCAGTCGGTGCGCGCGATGGCGCTTGCAGTGCGCCGCGCCTGATCGACCAACGCCATCTCGCCGAACACGCCGCCCGTGTCAATTTTCTCGACGATTTTGTTGTCGATGGAAATCGTCACGCGGCCTTCGAGCACGATGTACATGGTGGTGCCGGGGTGGCCCTCTTTCATGATCTGGCGGCCTTCGTCAAAGCGCACCACGGTCGCGCGTTCGAGCTTATTTTCCAGCGCCGTTAGCGTCTCGGCGTCAAATACCGGCTCGCTATGGCTGCTGGTGTTTGATTTGGCGACATCGCGCGTCGCCAGCCGCGCCGCCAGAAAGCGCAGCCGTTCAAACATCAGGCTCATCAGCATCAAGGCGAATTCGGGTGTCTGGTAAATCCCCTCCTCGGTCTCGGCACCGTCGAGCGAATAGCCTGCACAATCGGTCTTGGCGGTCGCGGTGGCGCTGCGCGTGCTCTGCGTATTGACGCCAGGGATTTCACTGATGACCGCCATTTCGCCAAACACCTCGCCGGCATGAATGGTGTCGATCATTTTGCCGCCTGCGGTCAATTCGACCGCGCCGTCCGTCAAAAAATACATGCGGTGAACGACTGGCTTATTAAAAATCTCCGCGTTGATCGGCTTGGTGAAAATACTTGTCTTGGTCGATTTTTCGTTCTCAACAAACAGTGTCGTGCCTGCGGCGAATTTCTCTGCCCGTCCGCATGACTCGAAAAAAGTCCTGGCCACTGCCGCATCATAGAACGGGCTAACGGTCGCTTTGAATGGCGCGACTGGTGCGTTGTCCGGATGTGGAAAATTCATGTCGACAACTCCTTAGCCGACGCAAAACGCATTCAGCTTGTTGCCTTCCGGGTCGCGAAAATAGGCTGCGTAAAATCCATCGCCGCGCGCACCGGGCGGGCCGGCATCGGACGCGCCGAGTTCCAGCGCTTTTTTGTACAGCGCATCAACCTTGTCGTGGCTATCGACGACGATCGCGACCATCACGCCATTACCCACGCTCGCGGGCTTTCCGTCGAAGGGCTTTATCAGGCACAGCGCCGGTGTGGTCGGACTCACACCCCACATGATGAAGCGATCCGTGTCCAACCCGCGCTTGGCACCAATGACCGCCAGCAGGCCATCGTAAAATTTCGCCGCGTTGGGAAGATTATTGGTGCCGAGGGTGACGTAGCCGATCATGTTTGCTCCTGCGCGCATTGGTTTGGACAGTTATCATAAATCACTAATCCGGCCTCTGCTTGACACGTGATCGGGTTTATCATTTAGCGCATGATGAATGAACGCGACACTGCCGACGGCGAACCAATTGCGACTGCACATGAAATTCTCGCCTTCTGGTTTGGCGAAGGCGACGACCACGGCAAGCGCCGCGCGGCGTGGTTCAAAAAGAACGCAGCCTTCGATGACGAAATCCGCCAGCGTTTTTTGCCGACGCTCGCAGAAGCTTACGCGGGCAGGCTTTCGCACTGGAAAAATAATGCGCACGATTGCGTCGCGCTGATCGTCGTTGAAGACCAGTTTCCGCGCAACATGTTTCGAGACAGTGCGCGCGCATTTGCCACTGACGCGTTGGCGCGTGAGGCCACCCTGCACGCACTGGCCAATGGATTTGATCAAGGCTTAAAGCCGGTCGAGCGCCAGTTCATTTATTTGCCGCTTGAGCACAGCGAATCGTTGCCCGATCAGCAGCGATGTTTGACACTAATGCAGCAACTCGCCACGTATGACGAAACGAATGACCTGCACCTGTGGGCACAAAAACATCTCGACATCATTAGTCGCTTCGGGCGTTTCCCGCATCGCAATGCGATGCTCGGGCGAGAGAGTACGGCAGAAGAAATCGAATTCCTGACTCAGCCGGGCTCGGGGTTTTGATGGTGGCAAACACTAGCGCTGGTGGGGCGTTTGGCGAATAAATGGCTGGAAAGCCGCGCCAGTGCTAGCGATTAATATATTGGCTTGCATAAATTGTGCTAATCCCAGCCACGCATGCGGCATGCTAAATGCAACAGAGAAGGGGCTCAACCCGGCGAGCAATCAACTCTGGTTCTGCCACTTCGCATAGGTCGTGCGTGCAAGACTAAAACGATCGTCGGTGCGGCAATAGTACGACGGTGAGCCGAGCCGCCCGATGGGCGCAAAACC
>JANMPY010000600.1:0-2391 GCA_031370095.1 Betaproteobacteria bacterium | reverse complement strand
GACCCAAACCGTGACACCGGCGACGAGCGCCGCGCAAGTCGATATATCGGAATGCGTCGCCGTGGTGGCGCCAGTGGTTCTTCCGGATGTCATCACCTATGACCTCAACGCAGCGCCCGGCTGGCCCAATGGTCGCGGGTTCGACGACCCGGTGGTTGATCGCCTGCTCGCAGCCGCGCTACTGCGAATCTCTGGCCCGTCGCCGCCGCACACCATCAACACGCTCGTCGGCGTGATCAACCCGACACGCGACGAAACCGGCACCGCGCTACCCGCAGCCTTCCCGCATTTGCGGCCTGCACAGCCTTGATACGCTGCAACCACAGGCTCGGCGTTGCGCTGAGCCTGTTTGTTGTTTGTCTGTTCGCGGCGTGCGACGGCGGGATGAAGGGCGCAGGATCTGCGTCGAACCAGGGAAAGGCTCAAGCTGCCGCAACACCCGCGCCAACCTATGCTAGTGAGCTCAAAAAACTGAATGCAGGCATTGAGCATGGCATCACGCTAAGCGCCCGGCAACCCGACAATAACCTCATTCCGCTCGACGTCGTTTCGCTCTATCAGGAGCGTGCGCGACTGACCGGAAACTACGACGATTACGCGAAGGCCGAGGCTTTGCTGGCGAGTCTGTCCACGGGGTCAAAGCCACCGCCTTCGCAGTGCCTCGCGCGGGCACGGCTGCATTACACCCTGCATCGCTTAAAGCTCGCGAGCGCCGCGCTCGATACCTGCCCAACGACTGCCGAGCCGACAGAAGTCGCGGCGTTGCGGGCCGACATCGCGCTGTACTCCGGGCGTTACCGCGAGGCAGAAAGCATCTATCGCGCCCTGGTCAACGATGTGGGGATACCCCCGCATTACGTTCGACTTGGTCTGATCAAAAAATGGCTAGGCGCGCCCGGCGAAGCAGCTGCATTTCTCGAGGCCGCAGAAAAACGCTATCACGGTGGCTCGCCGACGATGCGCGCCTGGCTCAAACTACAACGCGGCCTGGTCGCGCTGGATCGCGGCCGGCTCGACGAGGCGCTCGCGATGTATCGACTCGCCTCCGACGCGCTGGATGGTTGGTGGCTGATCGACGAACATATCGCCGAGGTGCTGCTGTTAAGTGGCAAGACGACGGAGGCGAAACGGCTTTACCAGAGCGTAATCGAGCGCACCGGCGCGCCTGAATTCATGGATGCCCTCGCCGCTATCGAGCGTCAGGAAGGCAATCGCGACAACGCCAACAAGCTGACGATGAAAGCACGCGCCATCTACGAGCAACGCCTCATCGCTTTCCCCGAGGCCGCTGCTGGCCACGCGCTTGACCACTACCTGCAGAACGATACCGACGCCAAACTTGCCCTGTCACTCGCGCAAAAAAATTTCGACACACGTCCTTACGGCGAAGCTGCCATTGCGTTATCGAAAGCCTGGATGCTGACGGGAAAACCCGACCGCGTCGTGCCGCTGATCGAGTCCCAGCTCGCCAACGGGTGGGATACGGCAGAAGCGTATTGGATTCTGGCGGAAGCCCGGCAAAAGATGGGGCAACAGCGTGAAGCCGAACAGGCAAAGGCTGCAGCGCTGCGAAGAAATCCGTATAGCGAGCAAATGTATTTGCGCGTTATTGCAGAGGACGCGAAAAAATCTTAAGGTCGAAATCCAGCGGCACCAGCGCAATTATTTGCGTGTGACCGGAGCGTTTGACCACGAATTTCCAATAGCAATGTCCAGCATTGGCGCGGTTTTGCAGTCATTTATGGCTGGAAAGCCTGGCCAATGCTAGTGGTTTCGTTTTCATTAGCTGCCCTGCGCGCACAATGGAACGCCCCCGCGCCACGGTGCATCGCGCAAATACTTTAAAATCATTGGTGCAGACGCAACGCAGGCGGCTTAAACTAATCGCGCAAATAAAAACAACGCCGCTTTCTGCACGCCAAAATAATCACAAACAGAGACAGGGGAACTTCTCATGAACGCTTCAGCAAACACGACTTCATTGTTTCCATCCCGCGCCTTGCGCCGGGCAGTGATGATTGCCCTGTACGGCGCAACCACCATTCCGGCGGCCTTCGCCCAGACTGCCCCCACCGCGCCCAAAAAAGATGAGCCCACGGTGGTCGAGACCATCACGGTGGTGGGTTCGCGCCGCGTCAATGCGTCCTCCACAGATACGACGGTTCCGGTGGATTTCATTCCGATGACCAAGGTGGCAGAGCAGGGCGGGCAGTTCGATCTGGCGCAAACGCTGACCTACATTTCGCCGTCGTTTAATTCGACGCGACAGACCGGTGCCGATGGTGCCGACCTGATCGACTCTGCCGCGTTGCGCGGTCTGGGGTCGGATCAGACGCTGGTGTTGGTCAACGGCAAGCGCCGCCACACGGTGTCGCTGGTGAATTTATTCGG
>JANMPY010000578.1:0-4238 GCA_031370095.1 Betaproteobacteria bacterium | reverse complement strand
TCGCCTTCAGCAGGCCGCGCAGCAGCCACACCGGGCTGGCTTGATGCAGGCTCCCGTCCTTCTTGCCCTTGCCCCGTGGGGTGCGCAGGTGGTCGTAGATGTACGCCTGGATCATCACATGTACCTCGAAGCAAGCTCTTTCATGATTTCGTTGGTGCCGCCGTAGATGCGCTGCACGCGGGCATCGGCGTAGGCGCGCGCAATCGGATATTCCCACATGTAGCCGTAGCCGCCATGCAGTTGCACGCATTCGTCCATCACTTTGCATTGCAAGTCCGTCGTCCAATACTTCGCCATCGAGGCGGTGGCGGTATCGAGCTTGTCTACCATCAATAGCTCGGTGCATTTGTCCAAAAATACTTGCGCGACCTGCACTTCGGTTTGCATTTCGGCGAGCTTGTAGCGGGTGTTTTGATAATTGCCGACTGGCTGGCCGAATACTTTTCTTTCTTTCACATACGCGGTCGTCCACTCGATCGCCGCTTGCGCGCTGGAGATGGCGGTGATCGCAATCTGCAGTCGCTCCCACGGCAATTGCTCCATCAGGCAAATGAAGCCGCGATTTTCAAACGCTTCGCCACCGAGCAAATTTTCCACCGGCACTTTCACGTCGTTGAAAAAAAGCTCTGCCGTATCCTGCGCTTTCAAACCTATTTTCTTCAAGCGCTTGCCGGTCTCAAAGCCGGGCATGCCGCGCTCCACGAGCAACAAGCTGGTGCCCTTCGCGCCCGCCGCCGGGTTGGTCTTGGCGACCACGATCACCAAATCTGCGTGCCAGCCATTGGTAATAAATGTTTTGGAGCCGTTCAACACGTAGTGATCGCCGTCACGAATGGCCCTGGTTTTCACGCCCTGCAAATCGGAGCCCGCCGCAGGCTCACTCATGGCGATCGCGCTCACCAATTCGCCGCTGGCAAACTTGGGCAGGAATTTTTTCTTCTGCGCATCGGTGCCGTAGTGGAGCAAATATGGCGCGACGATTTCGGAATGCAGGCTGTAGCCGATGCCGCTGAATCCCGAGCGACCCAACTCTTCCATTTCGATTACGGAAAATAATTTGTCCGCGCCCACGCCGCCGTATTCCTCCGGCATCGAGGTACACAAAAATCCGTTTTCTCCAGCCTTGTTCCACACCGCGCGATCCACATAGCCCTGCTCTTCCCAGTCGGCATGGAAAGGCGCGACTTCTTTGTTGAGGAATTTTTTGAAGCTGTCGCGAAACGATTCGTGGTCGGCGTTAAACAGCGTGCGTTCGATCATGGTGAAGTTCTCAGCAATGTTGAAGGTCGGGGTAAATATTCAAGCCAGAATCACAGCGCGTCCAACCGGCGCTGGCTTTTGAAATTTCGCTGCTCGCCCGAAATCGGGTCGGTGAAGGAGATGCTCTCCGCCAATAACTGTAACGGTTTACTGTAGTCGGCATTCTCGATCTCATCCTTGGCTAAATGACAAGGATAAATTTGATCGTTCAGAATCGGCATGCCCAGCGCCGCCATATGCACGCGCAATTGATGTTTCTTGCCAGTCACCGGTTTCAATCCATAGCACGCGCGCCCATTTTTTGATTCAATTATTTCGATATGCGTTTCAGCGTTGGGCTCACCATCGACTTCACGCATGCGCATGAAATGGTCTGCTTCAACCAACCTGCTGCGCACTGTCATCGGAAATTTCAGGTCGGCGCGAAAAGGTGCAATCGCCTGATAGCACTTCGTCACCGCTTTTTGCGAAAACAGATTTTGATAGTTGCCACGCGTCGCCGGTTGAACCGTGAATAGCACCACGCCCGCCGTCTCACGATCAATGCGATGCATCGGTGCCAGCGTGTCGAGACCGAGCTTTGATTTCAGCCGTACCAGCAACGTTTCCTGCAAATAGCGCCCACCAGGTGTGACCGGCAAAAAATGCGGCTTGTCGACCGCGATCAAATAATCATCCTGAAACAGCACCACTTCATCGAACGGAATTCGCACCTCTGCCGGAATGCTGCGGTAATAAAAAAGTTTGAGATGCGGCTGATATTGACGCTCGGTCGAAATGAACGCACCCGTTTCATCGACCACGTCACCGCGTTGCATGCGCGCGGCTATTTCTTCGCGCGAAATCGCGGGAAACCGGTGCGATAAAAAATCAATCACGGTCGACCACAAGCCTTGATTCCCCGGCAGCACGATACAGCTTGGGCCGACGCCCTCGCGCGTCGGTAGCGCGGGTGATGCCACGCTAGCTCGCGCCATCGAGCTCTTTGGCACGCTTTAAGCGCCATTCGCCATCCGGCTCCGCGCCGTAGACATCGTCGAGCGTCGTTGCGGTTTCATGGAGCGTGGTGTCGAGCGCAATCCGGTTATCAAATACAAAACACTCGCCGTCGAAATCTTTGCTGGCATCGGGCATTTGTTGAAAATAATTCAGAATGCCGCCTTCGAGCTGAAACACCGGGATGTTCAATGCCTTCATCCATGCGCTGGTTTTTTCGCAGCGAATGCCGCCCGTGCAATACATCGCCACACGCTTGCCTTCGGCCTGCCAGGCCGGCGCGTGTGCTTCAACGTATCTCGGAAAATCGCGGAAGTTGGTCACGTGCGGGTCAATCGCATTCTTGAATCGGCCAAGGCGGTACTCGAAACTATTGCGATTGTCGAGCAGCACGACATCATCCTCGGTGATGAGTTTCCGCCATTCTTCGGGGCTCACATCGATGCCGGTGTCGGTCGCGTCGACGCCTTTGATGCCGAGTGGAACGATCTCCGGTTTTTTATACACTTTCATTTTGCCAAACGGCGCAGTAATGCAGGCACTGCGTTTGAACGCAATGCCTTCAAATTTGCCTGCGAAATACGCATCGGTCTGTAATGCCTGCTGAAAATCATCGAGCTGCAAAGGTGAACCGGCCAGCATGCCGTTGATGCCTTCGCTCGCGACCAAAATGCTACCGAGCAAATTTTCAGTCAACAAACGCAGGTGCGCGACGACGCCATCGGTGTCATCGAGCGCCACGAATTTGTAGAACGCGATGTGGACTATCGCAGGGTTTGGCGGGATCTTTTCGGCGGGTGAGTGTGGCTGCTTCATAGCCATCATTTTCTCACGAACTGCCGCACGGATCGATGCGCACTCGCGTCACTGCCATGTGCGCGACGCACAGAACAGTCATTTAATTATGGAGAACTTCTAAAAATCCTGTCGTCCCCGCGAAGGCGGGAATGACGCAAGTCGAAATTTTCAACATGATTAACTGCCACCTCTATTGACGTTACGGATGATGAAACACTAGCGCCAGCGCGGCTTTCCAGCCACAAATGACTGAAAAGCCGCGCCGATATTGCTTATACACTGCATCACAATGCGCCTGGTCCAATCGCAGCAATCGGATATCGACGCCTTACTTCGCCAACGTCGTGAGCGGTTTTCCCTTTTCAACAATGTATGTCGCCAACACTTTTGCCTGTGTCTTGCCGATATTTTTGGCGGAGTGGATCGCGCCGGCAGGAATGAAATACACGTCCCCCGCTTTTGATATCAATGGTGGCTTGCCATCGATCTCCAACTGCAAAGTGCCTTCGATGACATAGCCCATTTCCTCGCCGGGATGGGTATGCCGACCGACGATGCCATCGGGATCGAAGTCTGCACGCGCCATGACGGCCTCGCGACCGGCAACACTCAAATCAGCGCGTTGCAGTTCGACGCGCTTGAAGCCCGGCTGCTGCGCGCCAAGCGTTTGAATGCCAAACAGGCCGACGGTTGCCACGGCGATTGCTGCAAGTGACACGTGTTTTGAATATTTCATTTTTATCTCCGTTGAATGAGGACGACGAGAACCAATGCTACAGGATCAATATCGCGCGCTCAATTTGCCGAACCGCCGCTATTTTTTGGTGGCAGAAACCTGTTGAAAAACGCTTCCGCGCGCAGTTTGGTGTCCGCCGTCGCCGCCACGTTAGCCGCGACGCCGGCGCGTTTAGGCGTCGGCGTGTCGTATGAGTGCGTGACACCTCTGTAGCGGATGAATTCCACGTCACCGCTGCGCGCAGACGCTGCAAATTTTTCGCAATTTGGAAAGCTCACTTCTTCGTCCTCGGTACCGATCAAGAGCAGCACCGATGCGTAGCTGCGGTAACTCGCGCCGTAATGTTTAGACACCGGCGTACAGCCCGGGTAGAGCGCGATGGCGGCGCGAAAGCCGCTCGCGGTTGTCGGCTTTTCCATGCCGACGCTATCGACATGCATCGTCGATA
>JANMPY010000528.1:0-2181 GCA_031370095.1 Betaproteobacteria bacterium | reverse complement strand
TGACCGGATTGATGTTGGCCGAGGCGATCATAGGCGGCGCGTTTGTCGGTGTCTTTCAGCGTTTGATAGGCTTCGGCGGCGTCTTTGAATTTCTCTTCGCCCTTCGGATCTTTTGAAACATCCGGATGATATTTGCGCGCGAGTTTGCGATACGCTTTTTTGATGTCCTCAATGTCGGCGCTACGCTCGACACCCAGGATGCTGTAGTAGTCTTTGTATTTCATTTTGGTTTTGGCCTAAGCAGCGTGTTGTTTCACCCAGGCCACGTATTTATCCATCCAGCTTTGCAGAAATTTTTTGCTGCCTTCACCGAAGTTGCCAGCCTCGTCGAACAGCCCCTCTTTTGCATGAATGAATGCCTCGGGTTGGCCGAGTGTGGGTACATCAAGGTAGGCCAGAATATTGCGCAAATGTTGTTGCGCCATCGACGTACCGATCGCGCCGACCGACGCGCCGATCACACCGGCAGGTTTGCCCGCCCACGCGCT
The DNA here is from genome assembly GCA_031370095.1 of Betaproteobacteria bacterium. Lineage (GTDB taxonomy): Bacteria > Pseudomonadota > Gammaproteobacteria > Burkholderiales > Usitatibacteraceae > UKL13-2. The sequence goes on along the minus strand of JANMPY010000528.1, from coordinate 1,693 downwards.
TTGGCCGTACGGGCGCGAGGCGTGATCGATGGCGTTTTTTAACACGCCAGAAATCGAGCGATTGTATTCGGGCGTGACGAACAGCAGTCCCTGCGCTGCCATGATTTCGCTTTTCAGTCGCTTCACGCACGCGGCCGGATTGGCATCGTCGTCCTGGTTATAGAGCGGCAAGTCGCCGATTTCCAATTGGCTGAATGAGAAATCGGGCGGTGCCAGTTTCGCCAGCGCGGACGCCAACTTGCGGTTAAATGAGTCGCGGCGAAGGCTGCCGACGATCACTGCTATTTGATATTTGTCCATCTTGATCTCCGGTAACTAAAAATTGCTGCGGTGCCTGCATTCGACGTTGGGCTATCAAGATAGCATCGCTTTAAGTCAACAGTGTGTGCGCCAGCGAACGTAGCAGCCAATTTACGCAGTTTCCCCGCCGTTGGCGCTTCGCTATGTGGGCTACCGTACAGACGGTCGATGGCGACTACTTTCAAAATATGCGGTCGTAGGTAAGGCTGAATTGCTGCTTTACTTTCCTGGCCGCAGCTTAGCGGTGCTTTTGCAAGGAAATCACCCATTGCTAAACAGCATGCCCGAGGTCAAAGCCAAGCCACTCGCCCGTATCGGCAAGGAGCAGGCGGAGCCTGCTGTCCACCACGTGCCGCATGGATTTTCCGACCATTTTGCGCTTGGCTTTACCAAGGTGCTGCGCTGGGGAGCCGATACTTTTTTCGCCAAACGTTATGGGCACCGCGCAATTGTGCTGGAAACCGTGGCCGCTGTTCCCGGCATGGTCGGCGGCACCATCCAGCATCTGAACAGCTTGCGGCGCATGATCGATGACGACGGCTGGATCCGCACGCTGATGGAGGAGGCCGAGAACGAGCGCATGCATCTGATGACTTTTATCGAGATCGCCAAGCCGACTTTTTTCGAGCGGCTCGTTATCATGCTCGCGCAGTGGATTTTCTACGTAGGCTTTTTCCTGCTTTACCTTATTTCGTCGCGTACGGCGCACCGTGTGGTTGGCTATTTCGAGGAAGAGGCGGTGGTTAGCTACGCGCTATACCTTCAGGAAATCGATGAGGGTCGTTCACCGAACGTACCCGCGCCCGCGATTGCCAGGCATTATTGGAAAATGTCGGCAGACGCGACACTGCGGGACGTGGTGCTGCTGGTGCAAGCCGATGAAGCACATCATCGCGACATCAATCATGGCTTTGCCAGCAAGCTTGCAGGTTTGCCGGTTGATCGCGCGCGCGCGGCACCTTATCCAGCTCATGCCGACGAAATCCGGATGGAGGCGTGATGAATGAAATGGGCAAGCCGCCACAGTCCGAAATTGAGCTGGAACTTGAATCGGAGCCGCAAATGGCATCCGCTCTCGCCCCCGCCACCGGATCTGCCGCTGAACCCTATCGCTCGACACCGATATTTAATGAGGTGACGCTGCCTGCGGCTCTGCGTCGTGAGCATCGCACCAAGGCCTGCGTGTGGGGCGTGATGCGTGTGCTTGAAGGGCAGGTGAAGCTTTGTTTCATGGATCCGCCGTCGGCAAAAATTATTTCGCCGGGGTCGCCCGGATTGATATTGCCGGGAGCACCTCATTTCGTGGAGCCCATTGGCGTGATGCGATTACAGGTCGATTTTTACGACCAGCCGCCGACGCTTTGAGGTTGGTTATGTTTGGGTGCAAAGCTCA
>JANMPY010000526.1:0-2097 GCA_031370095.1 Betaproteobacteria bacterium | reverse complement strand
ATGACGAGGTCGCAGCAATTGCAGGCGGGTTAGCGGCACTCGGTTTCAAGCGGGGCGACAATCTCGCCGTGATCGGCGACAATCGCCCGCGACTGTATTGGGCGATGATGGCTGCGCAATGCCTCGGTGGCGTGCCGGTGCCGTTGTATCAGGACGCGGTCGCCGAGGAAATGGTGTACGTCCTTCAGGATGCCGACGTGAGATTTGCGGTCGTCGAGGATCAGGAACAAGTCGACAAGTTACTCGCCGTCATGCCGCGCTGTACTACGTTGACGCATGTGGTGTACGACAATCCACGCGGTTTGCGCAACTACACGCAATCGGCAATCATGGACTACGAGAAACTGACCTCGCTGGGCCGCGAGTTCAACACCAACAACCCGAATTATTTTCGCGATCAGATCGCCTTGGGTGAGGCCTCCGATGTTGCCGTGATGCTCTACACCTCCGGCACGACTGGCAAGCCCAAAGGCGTATCGCATACCCATACCGCGCTGATTCACACCGCGAATGTGCTGGTGGAATTTGACGGCATCACGGCGGACGATGATTTGCTGTGTTATTTGCCGATGGCCTGGGTCGGTGACTTCCTGTATTCCTATGGCCAATCTTTCGTGACGGGCTTGTGTTTGAATTGTCCCGAATCGACCGACACCGTCATGCAGTGTCTTTGCGAAATCGGACCGACTTATTATTTCGCGCCGCCGCGTGTTTACGAAAATATACTTACGCAGGTGATGATCCGCATTGAAGATGCAAATCCTTTGAAGCGACGCATGTTTCACTATTTCATGGATGTTGCGCGGCGCGTCGGCATCAAGGTGCTGGATGGTAAAACCGATATCAGTTTGAAGGATCGTGCGCTATACGGCGTCGGCGAATTGCTTGTTTATGGACCGCTGAAAAATGTGCTCGGTCTATCGCGGATTCGCGTGGCCTACACGGGCGGCGAAGCGATCGGGCCGGATTTATTTAATTTTTATCGCTCGATGGGCATCAACTTAAAGCAGCTCTACGGCATGACCGAAACCTGCGTGACGGTCTGCATGCAAAAATCGGGAGATGTGAAATTAGGCACGGTCGGCGCGCCAATGCCGGGCGTGGAAGTACGCGTTGCCGATGACGGCGAAGTGCGGGTGCGCTCACCCGGCATGATGAAAGAATACCACGGGCTTCCGGACGCAAGCAAGAGCGTGGTCGATGCCGAAGGCTTTTTCCTGACTGGTGACGCGGGATTTTTTGATACCGACGGGCATCTCATCATCATTGACCGCGCCAAAGATGTCGGGCGATTGGCGGATGGCAGTTTGTTTGCACCCAAGTACATCGAAAATAAACTCAAGTTTTTTCCGTACATCAAAGAGGCCGTGGCTTTTGGCGACCAGCGTGACCGTGTCACCGTGATGATCAATATCGACGTTGCAGCGCTCGGCGATTGGGCGGAGCGTCGCAATCTCGGTTACTCGGGCTATGCCGATCTTGCTGCGAAGGCCGAGGTCTATGCGCTCGTCACTGAGTGCATTGAAAAAGTCAATGTCGACCTTGCCAGCGACCCGAAGCTTGCCACGTCGCAGATTGCCCGGTTCGTCATCCTCCACAAGGAGCTCGACGCCGATGACGGTGAGCTGACGCGCACCCGCAAAGTGCGCCGCAACATCATCGCCGAGAAATATGCGGTGATCGTGGAGGCATTGTTTGCGACCGTGAATCATTGCGAGATTGAGGCGGCAATGAAGTTTGAGGACGGTCGTAGCGGCGTGGTTCGTGCCGATCTGAAAATTGGCGACGTGAAAACATTTGCTGCCGGGCAAGCCATTGCAGACAGGAAAGCTGCTTGATGAGTGCCGCCGAGTCCATCGCCAATGGTGATACAAATACGCAGGCGCGAAAAACTGGTGAGGTTATCCTTGCGCTCGAAAATATTTCGCTGGCCTTCGGTGGCGTGCAGGCATTGTCTGTTATCTGTTTCGACGTGCGGGAACACGAGATTCGCGCCATCATCGGCCCGAACGGGGCGGGAAAAAGCTCGATGTTGAATGTCATCAACGGTGTTTATCATCCACAACAGGGCACCATTTTTTTCAAGGGTGAAAAACG
>JANMPY010000513.1:0-2247 GCA_031370095.1 Betaproteobacteria bacterium | reverse complement strand
GCTGGCCGGTATTTACTACGGCGCGCAATATGGCGGCTCGACCACGGCGATTCTGATCAACATTCCGGGTGAATCATCATCGGTAGTCACCGCGCTGGATGGCTACCAGATGGCGCGACAGGGACGAGCGGGGCCGGCCCTGGCAACGGCCGCTCTGGGTTCATTTTTTGCAGGTACCGTGGCGACTATTTTGCTCGCCGTTGCCGCGCCACCATTGGCGCAGATCGCTTTCAAGTTCGGTCCTGCGGAATATTTTTCGCTGATGACGCTGGGGTTGATTGCGGCTGTGGTGCTGGCGCACGGCTCGGTATTGAAAGCGGTGGCGATGATTGTGCTGGGTTTGTTGCTTGGTCTGGTTGGTACCGACGTAAATTCCGGTATGGCGCGATTCAGTTTCGGTATTCCGGAGTTAACCGACGGCATCGGCTTTGTGGCAGTCGCGATGGGCGTTTTCGGTCTCGCCGAAATCATGAAAAATCTTGAGCAGGGCGAAGAGAAGCGCGAGGTTTTTTTGGCGAAGGTGACCCATTTGTGGCCATCCAAGCAGGACTTCAAGGATATGTGGGGTGCGGTGCTGCGTGGCACGGGTTTAGGCTCGTTGCTCGGAATTTTACCGGGTGGCGGCGCGGTGCTCGCGTCGTTCGCAGCCTACACACTCGAGAAGAAACTGGCCAAAGACTCGTCCAAGTTTGGCAAAGGCGATATTCGCGGCGTCGCCGCGCCGGAGTCGGCTAACAACGCGGCCGCGCAGACTTCGTTTATTCCACTCTTGACACTTGGCATCCCGCCAAACCCGGTGATGGCGCTGATGGTTGGCGCGATGATCATTCAGGGCATCCAGCCGGGCCCGCAGGTGATGACGGAGCGCCCGCAACTGTTCTGGGGCATGATCGCCAGTATGTGGATCGGCAATTTGCTGCTGGTGGTGCTTAATCTCCCGCTCATCGGCATGTGGATCAAGCTGCTCACGGTGCCTTATCGTATGCTGTATCCGGCGATTCTGGTGTTTTGTGCCATCGGTGTTTATTCGCTGTCGAACAGCCCGTTCGATGTGGTTATCACGGCTGGATTCGGGTTCATCGGTTATCTATTCGTGAAGCTCGATTGCGAGCCGGCGCCGTTGCTGCTGGGCTTTATTCTCGGCCCGATGATGGAAGAAAATCTGCGCCGCGCGATGCTGCTGTCGCGAGGGGACGCGACTACTTTTGTGACGCGTCCTCTGTCGGCCAGCCTGTTGGCGGTTGCCGCGTTGCTGCTGATCGTCATCATGCTGCCGGCGATTCGTAAAAAGCGCGAAGAGGCGTTTGTTGAAGACTGAGTTTCACCGGCATCAATTTCACAGAAGCCCCGCCGCGTGCGGGGTTTCTTTTTATTGACATTATTCATCAGTAACATCCAGTCGCTGATCAGTCACGTAAAATGTTGCCATGAGTAATTTAATCCCGCCGCGTAAACCTGAACCACACGAATGCTGCGGCACTGGCTGCATCCCGTGTGTGATGGACATTTATGAAGAAGAACTCTACGAGTATGAGAAAGCGCTGAAGCTGTTGGGCGCGGCATCCATCGCTAAGCCAGCAACGCCGGTAGCTCAGCCAGTGATTTCAGCATCCGATCCGGTGTAACACCCAGCGCCTCGACTGGTGCCGCTGCACGGTTGATCCAGAAAGTCGTGAAACCGAAAGACTTCGCACCCGCCGCGTCCCAGCCGTTGCTTGATACAAAACCGATCTCATCGCGATTGAGGCTCAATCGATCACACGCCAGTTGGTAGACGCGCGGATCGGGTTTGAAATTTTTCACTTCATCGACGCTAATCACGGCGTCCAGCATCACGCTAAGCTTATTATGTGACACGACGGCGTTGAGCATCACCGCAGCACCGTTGGACAGGATGGCGAGTTTCAGCGCCGGCTGCTGGTGACGAAGTTGCGCCAACGCTGGCAGCGTATCGTCGAACAGCGCCAATGTCCGATATGCATTGTCGAGCGTTGCCAAAACACTTTGCGAATAGGCGAGGCCGAGCGACTTGCACGCATATTGCAAACCTTCTTGCGTGACCTGATTGAAATCCACATAACGCCCCATCAGACTGCGCAACCATGAATATTCAAGCTGCTTGGTACGCCACAGTTGCGAGAGTGCAATGCCTTTGCCGGGGAACAAAACCTCGCACGTTGCAACCACCGAATGCACGTTAAATAAAGTGCCGTAGGCATCGAAGACTAGGGCGCGGAGGGGTGGGTT
>JANMPY010000464.1:0-4129 GCA_031370095.1 Betaproteobacteria bacterium | reverse complement strand
GGTCGCCGCCGGTGACCTGCACGTCGGTGTTGGCACCGTAATGGGCGTAAATCATGTCGATACGCCGATATACCTCCTCGATAGGGATGTCTTTGAGTGCCTCGGAAGACTCCGAGAGGTAGCAGTACGCGCAATCGAGATTGCAGCGCTGGGTGATTTCCAGCGCGACACAGCCGATCGCCATGCGCCGACCGATCATCTGCCACGGTGCCCACTGGTTCGCGCCCGCCATGCGCTTTCGGGTGCGCGCGAGCGGGGTCACGCCGTCGTCAAGAAGTTGATACGGCTTCCAGGCCTTGATTTCCGCACTGGTCAGGGTGACACCCATAGCTGGCCCGGTAGAGTTGGTTGGATGCTCGATGATCGCGATGAATTCATTGCGTGAGCCATTTGTGAGATACGGTGAATAGCAAAAATCGGATGTGGCATCGTAAGGTACGTGCGGTTTACCGACCAATGCTACTACGCGCGTTGCCGCCAACACGGCAGCACGGCACATCTAAAATTGCTGCACCGCCGTATCGAGACAGAATCGACTATCATTTCGTATCACGTACGGGAAATCTTTATGCACCAGACTCTACACTTGATGAAATCGCGCGGCTTCCCGCATATCAGGCGCAAAGCACTCGACACCCTGCAAGTCAATCTCGGTTACAAGTGCAATCAGGCGTGCTTTCATTGCCACGTCAATGCGAGCCCTGATCGCAAGGAAATGATGTCGCTTGGCACCATCAATGACGTGATCGCATTCATCCACGCGGCAGACGTAAAGGTGCTCGATCTTACCGGCGGCGCACCGGAGATGAACGAACACTTTAGAACTCTCGTGCGCGCGGCGCGTGCCGAAGGTGTGCGGGTCATTGATCGCTGCAATCTCACCATCCTCGGCGAGCCGGGCTATGAAGACCTCGCCTTGTTTCTGGCCGAAAACCAGGTCGAGGTGAGCGCATCGCTGCCGTGTTATTCGCAGGAAAACGTCGACAAGCAGCGCGGTGAAGGCGTGTTTGAAAAATCCATCGAGGGTTTGAAAAAACTCAATGCCTTAGGCTACGGGAAATCCGGCAGCGCGCTGGTGCTTAATCTCGTTTTCAATCCGCAGGGGCCGAAGCTGCCGCCGGCGCAGGAGCAGCTCGAGGCCGATTACCATCGTCTTTTGCGCGAAAATTTCGGCATCACTTTCAATCACCTTTTCACCATCACCAACATGCCGATCCAGCGCTTCGGCTCGACGCTGATTTCCAAGGGCGAGTTTGAAGGCTACATGGATTTGCTGGTGGCCAATTTTCAGTCGCACAACCTCGATAGCGTGATGTGCCGCTCGCTGATTTCGGTCGACTATCTCGGCTATGTGTACGACTGCGATTTCAATCAAATGCTCGGGCTGCCGCTGCAACACGGCGCGCAACTGAAAACGCAATTACGCGATTTGCTCGGCATTGATTTGCTCGGCAATCCTATCGTGGTGAAAGATCATTGCTACGGTTGTACTGCGGGGCAGGGCTCAAGCTGCGGCGGTGCGCTGGATGGCGAAGAGCATGCCGCGCTCGCATTGGCTGCAGCGGAATAGTCAAACACTAACACTGGCGCAGTGTTTCGGCCATTTGTGCTCTAAGAGCCCCGCCAGTTCTTGAGTTTGTAAGTTTTGAAGCAAAATTTTCGTCATTCCTGCGCAGGCGGGAATGACGGGTGCTTTTTTCTCCCCATCCCATGACACCTGGCCGATCCTGCCCTCTCAACTACCGCTATGCGCCGTCGATATTCAATCGCGACGCCGACGTGCATGCTGAGACGATTTACGTCGTCGGCGGGCTCTATGGCAACGTGCAGGCGCTGGAGGCTATCCTTGAACTTGCGTCGCATGAAGCCATCGCACCGACCTTGGTTTTCAACGGTGATTTCAATTGGTTCAACATCGACGCGACAGGTTTTTCCGCGATCAATAGCTGCGTGCTGCAACACGTCGCCCTGCGTGGCAATGTAGAAACCGAATTAGCTGCAGCGGACGACGCTGGCTGCGGTTGCGCGTATCCGGATTATGTCGACGACGCTGATGTGGAGCGCTCCAACCAGATCATGCAGCGATTGCGTGCTACGGCGCGTGCGTTTCCCGCGCTCTGCCAGCAATTGACGCAATTGCCGATGCATGTCGTCGCTGAAATCGGCGGCAAGCGGTTTGCAATTGTCCACGGCGATGCCGAGTCGCTGGCCGGCTGGCGGTTCGCGCACGACGCCCTGCACGATCCTGCAAATGTTGCGTGGCTCCAGCAGATTTGCCGTGATGCGGGTCTGGCCGGTTTCGCCTCCAGCCATACCTGCCTGCCGACGTTTCGCCGCTTCATTGACGTTTCTGACGAACATTTCGTCATCAACAACGGTGCCGCCGGCATGGCCAATTTTTCCCGCACGCAGTATGGTCTTGTCACGCGGCTGTCGGTGCATCCCGCGCATGAGGGGCTCGCGCAATACGGCGCGATCATTGACGACGTATACGTCGATGCCATTCCCGTTCACTTTGACGCAGCCGTGTTCAAAAAAAAATTTATCGACAACTGGCCGGAAGGTTCAGCAGCACATAAATCGTACTTCAACCGCATCGTTGATGGCCCCGGCTACGCACCGCCGCACGCGCTCGGGCTGCTGCGCGCACCGCTGTTTTGTGCATGACGACGCAGCGCTTATCGTTAAATTAACTTGCCGTTGTCACATTGTCGGGTTACCGTACATTCTTGTTTGTTCACCGTTTAATCTGGAGGCCAATATGGCCCGCAAATCCGCCACCGCCCCGTCGAAATCCGCGCCCGTCAAAACCATCAACCTCGCCTTGCAAGGTGGCGGCTCGCACGGCGCATTTGCCTGGGGCGTGCTTGATCGCTTGCTGGAAGATGGACGCCTTGCGTTTGACGGTATCTCCGGCACCAGCGCCGGCTCGATGAATGCGGTCGTCATGGTCTGCGGCTTGCAAAAAGGCGGGCACGATGGCGGGCGCGCGGCGCTGGAAAAATTCTGGCAATCCGTTTCTGAAGCGGGACAACGTTTTTCGCCTGTAAGGACGCTGCCCTGGGATCGACTCAATGGCAGCAACTGGAACAACGACGACAGCTTCAGCTTTCAGGCTTTCAAAGCGTTGACAAATGCCTTCTCACCGTACCAACTCAATCCCATGAATTTCAATCCGCTCAAAGATATTTTGAACGAGCATGTCGATTTCGAGACATTGAAGCAGCACCAAAAACATAAACTTTTTTTATCGGCCACCAACGTGCAAAGCGGCAACGTGAGGGTATTTCAAAATCATGAAATAAACGCAGATGTGGTGATGGCGTCCGCGTGCCTGCCTTTCCTGTATCAGGCGGTCGAGATCGGCGGGCACACCTACTGGGATGGCGGCTACATGGGCAACCCCGCCTTGTTTCCGCTGTTTTATCGCACCGACGCGCGCGATGTGTTGATCGTGCATATCAACCCGATCGTGCGGCAGGGCACGCCGAGCACTCCGCACGACATCGAAGACCGGGTCAACGAGATCACTTTCAATTCGGCGCTGATCAAGGAACTGCGCGCGGTGGCTTTCGTGCAAAAGCTCATCGACGACGGTTGGCTGAAAGACGAATACCGCGAACAATTGAAATACGTGTTAATTCATTCGCTGCGTGCCGATGATGCCTTGTCAGATTTGTCGGCCGCCTCCAAGCTCAATACTGATTGGTCGTTCCTGCAGACGCTGCGTGACCGTGGTCGCGCGACCGCGGGCGCGTGGCTGGATCGCCATTTTGATGATATTGGCAAACGCCAGACGGTGGATCTTCGCGCCGAGTTTCTCGATAGTGGCAGCGAGATGAGACCATATGTTCCGCCAAAGAAAGCGGGCAAATCGGCTACGAAGAAAAGCCTCACGTCCGAAAACGCATTGATGGCCGAAAAGCTTAGAAAAGCATCCACTTAATTGACGTGTCGTTAGCGCACCACCATTTGTCTCGCACTCAGGGAACACCATGAAAAAAAGCAAACTACTGTTATTGATCTGTGTCGTGGCGCTGGTCGCGGCGTTTTTTATCTTCGACCTCGGCCGATTTTTTAATCTCGATTACATCAAGTCACAGCAAGCCGTGATCGCCAACTACTATCA
>JANMPY010000478.1:0-1864 GCA_031370095.1 Betaproteobacteria bacterium | reverse complement strand
CGCGCGATTCAATCATTGCCGATGCAAACCTTGCGCACCCGCGTCGCGAGTGCACACGTGATGGGCGGCTGCACGATGGGTGCTGACGCGCGCACCTCGGTCACGCGAGGCGATGGCAGACATCATCAGTTGGAAAACCTTTGGGTATTTGATGGCTCGGTGTTTCCGACATCCATCGGCGCGAATCCGCAGTTGTCGATTTACGCGATTGTGGCGCGGAATGCGACGCAGTTGGCGGGCTTGCTTAGCAAGACGGCGATCAAGCAACAATAGCCTGTCTCACCGGCGCACGCCGGGATGACAAACCAAAGTCTATGTCTGGCGCGGCTCCTGACGGCATTTGTCCCTGAAAGGCGCGCCAATCGGCGATCTACGCAGAAATATTTCGCAGACTAGTTTGCGTGTGTTGTATTAAGCCCCCAATCAAATGCGCCTCGCCTGATCGTGCCATCCCCCGTTTACGCAACTCGCTTGGCAGTAGCCTGTGCCACAATCGCGAACAGGCTTCTTTGTCCGCTCTCATCAAACGTTTGCCATGTCCAATATCGATGTCCCGCTGACGCACCTGCTCGCACTCGCAGCAACAGGCGAGCGTGGCGCGCTTGATCGCGTTTTCGAGGTGCTGTATCCGGAACTTCGCAAGATCGCGCATGCGCGTCTACGCTCGCAGCGCGATGATTCACTCCTCAACACTACCGCGCTGGTACACGAGAGCTTCTTGCGGTTTATCAGCGCGTCGCAAATCGTCGTCACCGACCGTAAACATTTTTTCGCGTATGCAGCGCGGATGATGCGCAACATCGTCATTGATCTGGCTCGCGAGCGGCTCGCTGACCGGCACGGTGCGGGTGTAACGCCGCTGCACCTCGACACCGACCTGGCAAGTGAACTCGGTGCGGCGGATGGCGAAGCAACGCTGATCCGCGTCAACGATGCACTGCTCGAATTGGAGGCTGTTGACACGGCACTTGCGCAGGTGGTGGAGATGCGCTACTTCGCAGGCTACAGCGAAATCGAAGTTGCCGAGGTGATGGGATCTTCAGAGCGCACGGTTCGCCGCCAGTGGGATAAGGCGCGCGCATTCCTGCTTGCGTCACTCAAAGAATAATTCTGCGTTGGCCGGAAATACAGCGTAATTTCGTATGTTCAGTTGACCACCATGAAAATCTCCGCCACGACTTGGAACGCGGTGTCGACGCTGCTGGACGAAGCGCTCGACTTGCCACCTGCTGCCAGAGCGACGTGGCTTGACCGCTTAACCCACACGCAGCCGGATCTCGCGCCGTCGTTGCGCGAGCTGCTTGCCGCACACGCCACCCACGAGACTGCCGACGTGCTGGCGCGCTTGCCAACGTTGGCTGGCGTGCCCGCAGAAGGGGCGCAGAGCCAGCAACTTGGCCCGGGCCTTACCGTCGGCGAACTCGTCGGTCCGTATCGGCTTACGCGCGAGCTGGGGTCGGGCGGCATGGCCGACGTGTGGCTGGCGGCGCGCGCGGATGGGGCGTTCGTGCGCGACGTTGCGCTCAAACTTCCGCGCATCAGTCGACTGCGCAGCGACCTTGCCATCCGCTTCGCGCGCGAGCGCGACATTCTGGCGCGGCTTGAGCATCCGCATATCGCTCGCCTTTACGACGCTGGTGTCGCTGACGACGGCCTGCCGTATCTGGCGATGGAATTCGTCGACGGCCAGCCAATCACCGCCTATTGCGACACACAAAGGCTCGATATTGCCGCCCGCCTTGCGCTGTTTAGCCAAGTGCTGGACGCGGTGCAATTCGCGCACGCCAACCTCATTATCCATCGCGATCTGAAACCCTCAAATATCCTGGTCGGCCATGATGGACAGGTACGTCTGCTCGACTTC
>JANMPY010000429.1:0-2967 GCA_031370095.1 Betaproteobacteria bacterium | reverse complement strand
CGCGCCCGCTCTGGCGTGAGATCGTTGATCGTCGAAGCGCTGTTGCGGCTGTTGAACGCGGGCGTGTACCCGATCATCCCTTCCAAAGGCTCGGTCGGCGCATCCGGTGATCTTGCGCCGCTCGCGCATATGTCGGCGCTGCTGCTGGGCATGGGCGAGGCGCATGTCGGCGGCAAACGCTTGCCCGCATTGGACGCATTGATCGCAGCGGGCTTATCCCCGATCACGTTAGCGCCGAAGGAGGGCCTGGCGTTGCTTAATGGCACGCAGGTGTCGACCGCACTCGCGCTGCATGGTTTGTTTCAAATTGAGAACGCGTTCGCGGCGGCGATGGTGGCCGGTGCCATGAGCGTGGATGCGGCGATGGGCAGCGATACGCCGTTCGATGCACGCATTCACGAACTGCGCGGACAGCCGGGGCAGATTCGCACCGGTGAAATTTATCGTGATCTGCTGCACGGCAGTGAGATACGCGATTCGCATTTGGTGGGTGACGACAAAGTACAGGATCCGTATTCCTTGCGTTGCCAGCCGCAGGTAATGGGTGCCTGCCTCGACGTCATGCTGAGTGCCGCACGCACGCTTGAGATCGAAGCCAACGGCGTGACCGATAATCCCCTGGTGTTTCCGGATAGTGGTGACGTGTTGTCGGGTGGGAATTTTCATGGCGAGCCGGTGGCGATGGCGGCCGATCAACTGGCCATTGCCGTGGCTGAAATTGGCGCGCTTTCCGAGCGGCGCATCGCGTTGCTGGTCGATCCGGGGCTATCGGGTTTGCCGCCGTTTCTGGTGCAGGACAGCGGCTTGAATTCCGGTTACATGATGGCGCAGGTCACGGCGGCTGCGCTCGCTTCGGAAAATAAATCGATGGCGCATCCGGCGTCGGTTGATTCGCTGCCGACCTCGGCCAATCAGGAAGACCATGTGAGCATGGCGACATTTGCGGCGAGACGATTGGGCGAGATGGCTGAGAACACGGCAGGCATTGTGGCGATCGAATTGCTCGCTGCTACACAAGGCATCGACCTGCGGCGACCATTGAAGACCTCGCCTCTGTTGCAGCGCGCCCACGCGGTGGTGCGGGCGCGTGTGCCGTACTACGACCATGATCGTTTGCTGAGCCCTGATATTGAAGCCGCGACCGCGCTCATCCGCCGTGGTGCATTCAACGATATGGTTGGCGGTCTGCTGTGTTCGTCTGATCAATGACTGTCAGGAATATTTTTGCCACTGAGGCACTGCTTGCCGATGGCTGGCACCACAATGTCCTGATTGAAATCGAAGGCGATCTGATTGTTGCTGTGACACCCGATGCCGCTGCGCGCGATGCCGAGGTGGTGAACGGTGCGTTGATCCCCGGCATGCCCAATGTCCATTCGCATGCTTTTCAGCGCGCCATGGCGGGCCTCACCGAACGCGCAGGAACCAGTGGTGATAATTTCTGGGCGTGGCGCGAATTGATGTACCGGTTTCTTGAACGCATCACGCCGGAAGACAATGAGGCAATCGCGACCCAGCTCTATATCGAGATGCTCAAAGCGGGTTACACCAGTGTTGCCGAATTTCACTACCTGCATCACGATGAGCGTGGCAATGCCTACGCGAATCCAGCCGAATTGGCTGAGCGGATCGTTGCAGCAACGGCTACGGCGGGCATTGGTCTCACCTTGTTGCCGGTGTTTTATGCGCACGCAACTTTCGGTGGGGTGCCGCCGAACGCCGGGCAAAAGCGCTTCATTCACGACGTGGACGCGTTTAATTTGCTTGTCGATCACATCATGAAAAATAAAAATGCAGTTCGCCGCATCGGCGTCGCACCACACTCGCTGCGCGCCGTGACACCGCAAGAATTGAAAAGTATCATCGCGCATCTCAACGCACACGATGACCGCGCGCCGATCCACATCCACGCGGCCGAGCAATTAAAAGAAGTCGACGATTGCCTCACGTGGAGCAAGCAGCGCCCAGTGGCGTGGCTGTTGGATAACGCACCAATAGACCAACGCTGGTGTCTGGTACACGCCACGCATCTCGATGATGACGAAACTTTTCGTCTCGCCGAAAGTGGTGCCGTGGCGGGCCTCTGCCCGAGCACGGAGGCCAATCTTGGCGACGGGATTTTTAATGCGCCGGATTATTTTTTACAAGGGGGCAGTTGGGGAATAGGCGGGGACAGTCATGTTGGAGTCGATCCTTTCCGGGAGCTTGCCATCGTCGAATATGCGCAGCGCCTGAAAAGTGCCAGACGTAATATTCTTCGTACACCCGGCATTGATTCGATTGGCGGCGGCTTGTACCGCCAGGCTTTGGCGGGGGGTGCGCGCGCGCTCGGGCAGAACGTTGGCGCAATTGCCGCAAACTGCCGCGCCGATTTGGTGGTGATGAATGCAGACGATGCAGCGTTGGTAGAACACACGGGGGACGCGCTGCTTGACGCGGCAATCTTCGGTCCCGTGCGCCAAGCGGTGCGTGACGTGATGGTGGGTGGCGCGTGGGTGGTGCGTGACGGACATCACGCGCGCGATGAGGCGAGCCTGTCGCGCTACCGATCCACGCTGAAGCGACTGTTGAATTAAGCATTGCCGATGACAAGGCAGCGTATCGATCAGCTCTGGACAAACGCTCGCATCGCGACGATGCAGGGCGATGATCTGGGCGTGATTGAGCACGGTGCCATCGCGTCGCGGGATGACCGCATTATCTGGATTGGCAATGCGCGCGACGCGCCAGTTGTCGATGCGGCAATCGTGCAAGATTGTGCGGGCGCGTTGCTGACGCCCGGATTGATTGATTGTCACACTCATTTGGTATTTGCCGGAAATCGCGCCGATGAATTTGAAATGCGGGCGAGCGGCGCGACGTATCAGGAGATTGCCGCCGCCGGTGGCGGGATTCGCGCAACCGTCAGAAAGACTCGGGCCGCAAGTGAAGATGAACTCGTGGCGTCCGGGAAGCGTTATGCCAACT
>JANMPY010000403.1:0-2573 GCA_031370095.1 Betaproteobacteria bacterium | reverse complement strand
GGAATGAATCCGTCGTGGTTTCCTCAGAGCGCAGGTAAGTGAGCTTGTGTTTCAGCAGCGGGTGGTCGATGACGTTCAGATTCGGGAATTTCGGATGCATCGCTTTCTCCAGGTTGATATTCAAAATACCGTGCCGTCGCTATCGATACTGACCGGCGGCGCGCCATCTGCGCGGCGCTCAGCAGCAATTTTTCTTCCCGCCGCCCACGTGCCGCCTTCGAGCACACACGCGAGCGGAAAATTCGCAGCGCTGACACCGAGCGTGTCACGCACGATGTCGGCCAATCGATCAAGTGCTGCAACGGTGATTGCACGCCATTCAATCACCATCGGATCGTCCACCGCCAATATCCGCGTGTGAAAAGTCGCATCGCGCGCAACGATTACGCCCATGTCCAGCAGCAATCCGCCGTTGCGATATTCAGGTAAGCCGGTGAGCGCATCGACGCCGGTGATGGTGAGGCCCGCTTCCTGCAGCGGCTCCAGCAGTGAATAAGTGAGCCACTGCGTGAGCTTGTGAAACGGTACGCGCCCGCCTGACGCGGCGGTATGCAGCCAGCAATCGCCTAGCGGAATTGCTTCCAACGTCATGCGCTCCGGCCACATCGGTCCGAGTGCGCGCAGCAAGGTATTGAGGATAAATGCGGCTTCGATTTTTTTGTCGCGCGAATGCGTCAGCAGAAAATCCGCCAAATTTCCCAACCGCGCCGGCGAACCGAACACCGCAGGCGTCGCGGCGGCAATCACACCGAGGCGCGCCAGCAACGCCGCGCGTCCGTCGAGACCGATCAGCGGATTATTTTTATTCGCCTGAAAAGCATCGGCGATTTGTTGCGGCTGGATGCGCGCGAGTGCGGCGGCATCGCTGCGCAGTGGTTGCGAGGGATCGTCGGACAACGCGCCGCTTTCAAACAACGCCAGACTCGCCACACCCAAACCTTCAGAGCGGTTAAGCGTTTGCCCGGTGGCTGCATCGTGATACCGCCAATTGGCACCAGCACCAGCATCCAGCAGCACACTCGGTATCACCACGTCGATTCGCGCCTTGACGCGCTCGATTATTTTGTCACTGCGCATCAAGCCGTGATCAGTGGCGACACGCATCCATCGATCCACACCACCGGCTTCGAAATGCCGCCAGCGGCTGTGATACGGCACCTTCAAGTCCGGATAGCGTTTGCGAATGACGTCAGCCACATAGGCGGCCGTTGCAGACAGTTTTTCCGCGTGCCACATGAAATGCGGTGAATTGCCTGCCTTCACATACGCAAATATTTCTTCGCAATGCTCACGCACGGCGGACGCTGAAAGCAGTCGCGCGGCAGGATGTGACCCGGGCACCGGTGTGTGCCAACCGCCTGAATCATTCACGTGATTCAAAATTTATTCTTCCAATCCACGGCCCTTCGGCACTGCCAATTCCTCAGCGTCGGGCATGTAGTTTGAAAAATAACCAGCGGCTTTTTTCGCATCCATTTCCACCCGCGCATCGGCCGGAATCAATTCATCCGGAATCGGCACGCGCTCCACCACCTCGATACCCTGCTCGACGAGCGCGCCATGTTTCATGTCGCTCATCGATGCCCAGCGGTCGATGCGCGTGATGCCGAGCCAGTGAAATACGTCGGGCATCAACTCCTGAAAACGCATGTCCTGCACACCGGCCACGCATTCGGTGCGGGCGAAATACGTTTCTGCGCGGTCGCCGCCGGGCTGGCGTTTCCTCGCGTTGTAAACCAGAAATTTGGTCACTTCGCCAAGCGCGCGGCCTTCTTTGCGGTTGTAGATCACCAGACCGACGCCACCCTGTTGCGCCATATCGATGCAGACCTCAATGCCATGTGCAAGATACGGCCGACACGTGCAGATGTCGGAGCCGAACACATCCGAGCCATTGCATTCGTCGTGCAAACGGCAGGCGATCTTCGTTTCGGGTTTGCCGAGTTTGCTCATGTCGCCGAAAAAATACACCGTCATGCCGCCAATCGGCGGCAGGAAAACTTTCAAGTCGGGACGCGTTACCAGTTCGGGAAACATGCCCGCAGTCTGCTCAAACAACGCGCGCCGCAACGCGCTTTCTTTCACCTTGAAACGATTCGCAAGACCCGGCAAATACCACACCGGATCAATCGCCGCCTTGGTCACTTTTACGTCGCCGTTCGCCGTGAGAATATCGCCGTCAGGCTTCAACCGCCCCGCCACGATGGCTGCCTTCAGCTCTGGCATGTTGATGTGTGCCTTGGTGATGGCAATACTCGGGCGCACGTCGGCACCAGCTAGAATTTCCGCCGCGAATGCGGACGATACCAAATGCCCCCACGGATCCATCGAGACGATTTTGTCGGCATCCCCCCACTGCGGATGTGGGCCAATCATTTCGGCCGGCGCGGTATTGGTAAGATCGGGCCGATGGTCGCGTTGCAGTGCGCCCGATGCGACTGCCAGCGCGCGATACACAGCGTACGCGCCCGAGTGCGTGCCGATGGCGTTGCGCTGCGCAAGATCGGTGAGGCTCGCGATCACGGGGCCGCGTTCGCTGGGATTCAGCGCGCCCCAATGAATGTCAAAAAACG
>JANMPY010000334.1:0-3134 GCA_031370095.1 Betaproteobacteria bacterium | reverse complement strand
GCAGGCGCAACGTGTGCGCCGTTTGATCGGTCTCGATTTTCAGCAAGCATTCAAGTCGTGCGATTTCATCATGGGTCCGGTCGCGCCGACCACCGCGTGGGATCTCGGCGCTAAATCGAGCGATCCGGTCGCGATGTATCTCGAAGATATTTATACACTCGGCGCGAGTCTGGCCGGCTTGCCGGGCATGTCGGTGCCGTGTGGTTTCGGTGACAGCCGCATGCCGATTGGCCTGCAGATCATCGGCAATTATTTCGATGAAGGCCGCATGCTTAAAGCTGCGCATTGTTATCAGCAAGTCACCGACTGGCATCAGCAAAGTCCCGAGGCGTTCGCATGAGTACCATTGCTGCGGGCTGGGAAGTCGTCATCGGCTTGGAAACGCATACGCAACTTTCCACCGCGTCGAAGATTTTTTCGGGCTCCTCAACCGTGTTCGGTGCTTCACCGAATACGCAGGCAAACGCGGTTGATCTGGCGCTGCCCGGAACGTTGCCCGTATTGAACAAAGCAGCGGTGGAATGCGCGATCAAATTCGGTCTCGCGGTGAATGGAAAAATTGCGCCGCGCTCAATATTTGCGCGCAAGAATTATTTCTATCCAGACCTGCCCAAAGGCTATCAGATCAGTCAGTACGAGCTGCCGGTGGTGGTTGGTGGTGAAGTCAAAATCATGGTGGCTGGCGTCGAGAAAACCGTTCAACTGACCCGCGCGCATCTTGAAGAAGACGCCGGCAAATCGTTGCACGAGGGCTTGGAAACGAGCGGCGTCTCGGGCATCGATTTGAATCGCGCGGGAACGCCGTTACTCGAAATTGTCACCGAGCCATGCATGGTGTCTGCCGAAGAAGCAGTCGTATATGCGAAGGCGCTGCATCTCATCGTAACGCGAATTGGTATTTGCGACGGCAATATGCAGGAAGGATCATTTCGATGCGATGCGAATGTGTCGGTGCGACGCAAGGGTGAATCAAAATTAGGGACGCGTGCCGAAATCAAGAACGTGAATTCATTTCGCTTTTTGGAGCGCGCGATTCAATATGAAGTCCGCCGACAGATTGAATTGATCGAAGACGGTGGCAAAGTCGTGCAGGAAACGCGGCTATACGATTCGGATCGCGATGAGACCCGCTCTATGCGTTCGAAAGAAGATGCAATGGACTATCGCTATTTTCCGGATCCGGATTTGTTGCCGCTGGAAATTTCGCAGGCGTGGATTGACGAACTCAAGGCGACAATGCCTGAGTCGCGCGAAAAATTGTGCGCTCGGCTCGCCGACGAATTTGGCCTCAGCAGCATAGTTTGCAATTGGCTAATCGCGTCTCATGCGCGTGAGAAATATTTTCGCGCTACTCACAAAGCTATTGGCAATGAAATTGAAAACTCAGGTCGACAGGTCGTCAATTGGATGATGGGGGATTTGGTAGCCAGGCTAAATATTGACGGTCTCGATTACGACGCTTGCCCCTTACTGCCATATGTGCTTGCCGGAATTATTGTTCAACCAAGTAGAGGCACAATAAGTCTAAAAACGGCTCGTGAGACGCTATTACGAGTGCTATACGACGACGCAACGCGCCTAAGCTCCTTCGGTGTACCAAAGCAAATAGGGTTTACTGCCCAATATGCAGTTCCTAAAGCCAATGGCGGTATCGAGATAGTCAGCATCGGCGCGATCGAAAAAATTGAGGAACTTGGATTGCGGCAAACCGTCAATCGCGAAACCATCGAAAAAATGATCAACGAAGTAATCGCCGCCAACCCAAAATCCGTCGAAGAATACAAATCCGGCAAAGAAAAAGCCCTAAACGCCCTGTTCGGTCAAGTGATGAAAGCGAGCAACAAAACCGCGAACCCCGCGCAGGTCACCGAGATTCTGAAGAAAAAATTATCGTAATAATTGCCCATGATTTTCTCTAACCTTTTAAGCCTCTTCAAGAAAAAGCCCGACGGCTACGCCACGCCGTGGCTGTCGCTTAACGTCGTTCATGCCGTCGCGCTGGATGGGTTGACGCCGGATCAGGCGTACGGTTTGCGCGCACAGTTTTTGCGGGCCAATGCGGTCGACTTTACGGCCTCGACTGGCGCGGCGTACACCGCCTATTTTCGCGATTCGGAAAACGGCGCGAAGCGCGCGGCGGCACTGGTGGAATCGTTACACCAATTTGGTCGTGATCTCAGCGTGCCCGCGTTCGGTGTTGGTGCCGCACGCGGTGAATGCCTCGTCAATAAGTCGGCCAAAGGTGGGTTCGAATCGCCGCCTGTCGGGGAGCCGGTCACGCAGGCGGTGCGTGCGGCGCACGCGGAGGCCGCACCGAGTATTGGTTAACACCAGTGTCTCGGCACAAGTCACTTCCGCGCCAAATTCTCCCGCATCATCACCGCTGTCGCCCGCGCCTCAGATGAGTCACTGGACGCCAATCTGGCAATCACGCTTTCCTGATCCTGCACAGAGCGATTTTGCGATAGCTTCAATTTCGCCTCGATTTTCTCAATCGCGATTTCAAAGCCGACAATCGCATTCAGCTTGCCCGCATGTGCGTCGAGGCCGCGCGAATCCCACGGCGACACCGATCCGGCTTCGTATTGCGCGGCCAGATCGCTGACGATTTTCCACTTTGTCTGGTCGTCGTCGAGTCGAGTCACCGTGCCGGTGACGTGAACAGCCGCGTAATTCCACGTCGGCACGTTTGGCACGCGTGGATTTTCATCGATGTACCAGGTCGGTGACACATAGCTGTGCGGCCCGTGAAAAATCGCCAGCATAGCCGCGCCGTTTTGCAGCGCCGCCGCATGCGGATTGGCACGCGCGATGTGGCCGATCAACATGTCGCGATGCCGATCAAGTTGCACCGGCGCGTGCGTCACCTGTGGGCCATCGGCGGAGGTGGAAATCAGCGTGGCGAAGCCGAAATCGCGGATCAGCGCGGCAATGCGATCACGATCAGCTTCGTTGAAATGGTTGGGTACGTACACGAATTTCCTGGAATCGAACGAACAAGGCACTTACGAAATCGACCGGTGCAGTGACCGGGAGCGTTTTATTTCTTCGTGCGAAAATTTGCCTCTAGCGCCGGTCTTCCATGCACTTGACCGCCTTCTGGTTGACACCCGGACCGCCAACATTCGGTCCCC
>JANMPY010000264.1:0-3781 GCA_031370095.1 Betaproteobacteria bacterium | reverse complement strand
ACCAAAACCGACATCGCCAAGAAATTTGGCAAGCCCGTCGCCGAGCTGGTCGATGGCGTTTCCAAACTCGATAAATTGCAGTTCGCCACACTCGAAGAAGCGCAGGCCGAAAATTTCCGCAAAATGCTGCTGGCGATGGCGCGCGATGTGCGGGTGATACTTATCAAGCTCGCGGATCGACTGCACAATATGCGCACACTCGACGCGGTGCCACAGGCCAAACAGGAACGCGTGGCCCGCGAAACGCTGGAAATTTATTCGCCGATTGCCAACCGTCTGGGTTTGAACGCGGTCTACTATGAATTCGAAGATCTCGGCTTCAAGTATCTGCATCCGCATCGTTTTTCGGTACTCGAAAAAGCTGTCAAAAAGGCCCGTGGCAACCGCCGCGAAGTGGTCGGTAAAATTCTCGATGCAATCAAGGCGCGATTGAAAGAATTCAATATCGAAGCCACCGTAACGGGTCGCGAAAAATATCTTTCCTCGATCTACAAAAAAATGGCCGAGAAGCAGATTTCGTTTTCAGAAGTGCTCGACATTTACGGCTTTCGTATCGTCGTCAAGGATCTCATTTCCTGCTATGCCGCGCTCGGCGCCTTGCACACGCTCTACAAGCCTTTCCCCGGCAAATTCAAGGACTACGTCGCGATACCGAAGGCCAACGGCTACCAGTCGCTGCACACGACGCTGTTTGGTCCCTTCGGCACGCCGGTGGAGTTGCAGATTCGTACCGGCGACATGCACAAAATTGCCGAAGCCGGCGTTGCTTCGCACTGGCTGTACAAAACGCTGGATGCGCAAAATGACGGCGGCTCGCAGCTATCCGACATACAGCAACGCACCCACCAGTGGCTGCAATCGTTGCTGGAATTACAATCCGAGTCGGGCGACGCGCTCGAATTTCTTGAGCACATCAAGGTCGATCTGTTTCCCGACGAGGTCTATGCGTTCTCGCCCAAGGGCAAAATTCATTCGCTCCGCAAAGGTGCCACCGCGCTCGATTTCGCCTACGCCATTCACTCCGATGTGGGCAATCGTGCGGTCGCTGCACGGATTGACGACGCCAACGTTGCTTTATCCACGCGGTTGAAAAACGGTGATCGCGTTGAGATCGTTACCGATCCCGCAGGTCGGCCAAACCCGGCGTGGCTTAATTACGCCACCACCGGCCGCGCACGTTCGCAAATTCGCCATTACCTGAAGACCACGCAACAAGCCGAATCGGTCGAGCTCGGCGAGCTGCTGTTGATCCAGGCGGTGGGCTCGCTTAATTTCGATCCCAACGACATCGGCAAGATTCACTGGAACCGGCTGCTCAAAGGCGATAACGTCAAGACCAAGGAACAGGTGTTGTCCGAGATCGGCTTGGGTAAGCGGCTGGCCATTGTTGCTGCTCGAAAGCTGTTCGCGGTTTCAGAGCTGGTCTCGCCTGAACACCGACAACGCGATTCGATTGTCATTCGCGGCACCGAGGATATGGCGGTGCAATTCGCGCCGTGTTGCCGGCCGATTCCGGGTGACCCGATCATCGGCCAGATCAAGGGCGGGCAGGGTCTCGTCATCCACACGCATGATTGTCCTTCGGTGCATCCCTACAAATTCGATCCCGAAAAATGGATTGATGTGCAATGGGATCCGGCGATTGATCGCTTGTTCAAAGTCGATATTCGTGTCACCGTCGCCGATGGTCGCGGCGTGCTGGCAAAACTTGCCGCAGAAATCGCCGCGACCGACGCCAATATTTCGTACGTATTCATGGAAGACCAAATGGCGGCGAGCGAAAATCGCTACACCACCGTCGGTTTCACGCTGGAAGTGCGTCACCGCATGCATCTGGCCAGCTTGATGCGACAATTGCGCCACATGCCGGAAGTGGTCAGAATGGCGCGCGTAAAATCCGGCGCGCTAAAAGACCAACAGCGGCATTAAGCACAACCGAGGCATTGATGAAGCAAATTATTTCCACACCCAACGCACCTGCCGCCATTGGCACCTATTCGCAGGCGGTCAAGGTTGGCGACACCACGTATCTCTCGGGCCAGATTCCGCTCGACCCTGAGTCGATGCAGCTTGTCGCAGGCTTTGAGAATCAAGTGCGGCAGGTATTCAGTAATTTACAAGCCGTGTGCGAAGCCGCCGGTGGCTCGCTCAACGATTTGGTGAAAATAAATGTTTACCTGATCAACCTCGCCAATTTTGCGAAGGTCAACGAAATCATGGCGAGCTATTTCGATCAGCCTTATCCGGCGCGTGCTGCCGTCGGCGTTGCCGCACTGCCGCGTGGCGCAGAGGTGGAGATTGAAGGCGTGATGGTGGTGGTATCGACCGGGCAGAGCGGTGGTTGACGGTCAAACATTTTCAATTGCGTGATACGCCGCAGCAAAATGCGCGCCCTCGCTGAGAGCTCCTCTCCCGTTCACGGGAGAGGATGGCCGACAGGCCAGGAGAGGGGAAGCGATACCGATCATTTTGGACCAGCCAATAAGTCCTGCGTTTGACGAACACACCCCCCACAACACGCAAACGCAGCGCGACTAAGCCCGCCGCAACAGCCAATACGCTGGCGGCCAAACTCGCCAGGCTCGATCTGCGCGACGACTGGGATTTTGCGCTGCATCTGCCGATTCGCTATGAAGACGAAACGCGGCTGACCAAGGTCGGTGACGCTATCGTCGGTGTCCCGTGTCAGGTGGAAGCCGAAATCATCCATACCGAAATCACCTATCGCCCACGGCGGCAATTGGTGGTGCAAGCGAAGGACGGCGCGGACACCATTTATTTGCGCTTCCTGAATTTCTACGGCAGTCAAGTCAAACAACTCGCCATCGGTAAACGCGTACGTCTGTTCGGCGAAGTGCGCCCCGGATTTTTTGGTGCCGAGATGGTGCATCCGCGCTATCACATCGTGAGCGAGGACACGCCCGTGTCTGAATCGTTGACACCGGTGTACTCGACCACGGCAGGCCTTTCGCAATTTCAACTCAGGCGCTTGATTGATCGCGCGCTGTTACAGCTTGAAAAAAATCACCAGCTCGATGATGCGTTACCCGCTGCGCTCATCAAAAAACTCGTGCTCAATGATTTCACGCCGAGCATGTTGACCTTGCACCGGCCACCGCCCGACGCGTCCCTCTCCAGCTTGGCCGAGCGCACGCATCCGGCCTGGCGGCGGATCAAGTTCGATGAATTGCTCGCACAACAATTGGCGATGAAAAAAGCGCGTGCGGCGCGCGATGCGAAGACGGCGCCGAAACTGTTGACCAAAAATAAGTTGACCGACGCGTTCAAAAAATCCCTTCCCTTCGCACTCACCGATGCGCAACTGCGGGCGTGGCGCGAGATCGCGATTGATCTCGCCGCACCTCACCCGATGCAGCGTTTGTTGCAGGGCGACGTGGGCAGCGGCAAGACTGTCGTATCCGCACTCGCCGCAGCGCAGGCTATCGATAACGGATATCAGGCGGCCTTGATGGCTCCCACCGAAATTCTTGCCGAGCAGCACTATCGAAAATTATCCGCCTTGCTCGAGCCGCTGGGCGTCACCGTGACCTGGCTCACCGGGAGCCTGAAGGCGAAAGAAAAACGCGCAGCAATCGACGCCATCGCGTCAGGAAAAACGCAACTCGCCATCGGCACCCACGCGCTTTTTCAGGACAGTGTTTCGTTCGCGAAACTGGGGCTGGCGATCATCGATGAGCAGCATCGCTTCGGCGTCGGCCAGCGTCTCGCGCTGCGTGAAAAAGGCAAAGCGTCTGATGCGGCAAGCGAGCCGCATCAGTTA
>JANMPY010000193.1:0-2210 GCA_031370095.1 Betaproteobacteria bacterium | reverse complement strand
ACCATTCGCGATGCGCAAACGCTTTATATCGCGTCGAAGCATTTCCCGGATCGCGCGAAAAAACTCGATGTCGCCACGCTGGGCGCAATGGTAAAAACCATTCAGGATGGTCGCTTCAACACGCACTCTGCGGCCTATGTGATTCTGGCACTCGATGCATACGCGATGCAGATTGAGGGCAAGGTCGCAGGAAAATTATCCATTGCCGAAATCGGCAAGGATGGCAAATCGACTGCGCTTGTGTTGCCTGCGAATCTGATTCCGCGTGTGCCGTTTTCAGTCAATGCGGCGAAATTGAAATTCGGTAACGACGCGAATCTCATCACTTACTTTGCCGTCGCCGAATCCGGTTTCGATAAAGCGCCGCCGATGACCGAATTGAAATCCGGTATGGAAATCATTCGTGAATATGTGGACGCGGAAGGCAAGCCCGTGACCTCGGTGAAAGTGGGCCAGGAGCTGACGGTGCGACTTAAATTCCGTACCATTGGTCGCGATCTTGTGCTGAATGTTGCGTTGGTGGATTTGCTGCCGGGCGGGTTTGAACCGGTGCTGAATCCCGTCGATGCGCCGAGTGTTACGCCTGCAAAAAAAGGTGCGTTCGTTGATCGCCTGGGTAATGTCGGTGGCTGGAATGTGCAATACGCCGATGTGCGCGAGGAGCGTGTGGTGCTGTACGGCAAGGTCAACGCGAATGTGTCGGAGTACCGCTATCGCATTCGTGCGACCAACGTCGGCACGTTCGTGGTGCCGCCTGCTTATGGCGAATCGATGTATGAGCGCGATGTGCAGGCGCGGTCGATGCCGGGAAAAATTGTGGTGGAGCGGGCGGAGAAATAGAACAAGACCGTTTTGTCTTCGTTGAGAGGCGAACATTAAATGCGTTTGAAGCAGACCGAGCAAGGCCGGGATGGGGACGACACCAATGGCGCCGTGTCATTTGCCAAGATACCCCCATCCCAGCCTTCCCCCGCTAGGCGAGGGAAGGGGCGGATTGGCGTTGCGCTCGCGATTATCTCTATCGCGTTGACCCTGCTCGCTCTCCGAATATTTCCCAAACCGCCACTGCGTGACTTCGCCCAATACTCATCCGCCGTCTACGCCGAAGACAGCACGCTGTTACGTTTAACGACCGCAAGCGACGAGCAGTACCGATTATGGACACCGCTCGATGCGATCTCGCCGAAGCTAACCGAGGCCGTCATGCGCTACGAGGACCGTTGGTTTTACTGGCACCCCGGCGTGAATCCGGCGGCGATGGTGCGCAGTGCCTATGCGACGTTAACGGGCGACCGTCGCCAGGGCGGCTCCACGCTAACGATGCAGCTCGCGCGTAAACGCTACGCGATTGATAGTCGCAGCATTGGCGGAAAGTTGCAGCAGATGCTGGCGGCATGCTGGCTCGAAGCGCGTTACAGCAAGCGCGAAATCATCGAGGCGTATCTGAATTTCGCACCGTACGGCGGCAATATCGAAGGGGTCGGCGCAGCGAGCCTTGTCTACTTTCACAAACGCGCAGCCGATCTCACGCTGCCTGAGGCATTCACGCTGGCCGTGATCCCGCAAAACCCGGCGATGCGTGGCGGCAATCACGTCCAGTCGCCCGCGGTAGTGGAG
Source organism: Betaproteobacteria bacterium (assembly GCA_031370095.1). GTDB lineage: Bacteria > Pseudomonadota > Gammaproteobacteria > Burkholderiales > Usitatibacteraceae > UKL13-2. The sequence goes on along the minus strand of JANMPY010000193.1, from coordinate 593 downwards.
GCGCGCGCGCGCATGTCCGCAATCTGGTTGGCCGCGCATGCCGGGGATGAACGCCTCGGTGCGAAACATGCCATCGCCCTGAGAATGGCTTCTGCATTGCCTTTTCGGGCGCCGCACGCGGTCGATCAATTGCTGAAAGAATCTGCGGCAGGCCGCTGTGATGAGCCACGTTTCCCTCACCCCGGCTCTCTCCCAGGGGAGAGGGGGAGAAGTGGGCACAATGAATCGCTGTGCCGATTAAAGGCCGGCGGCGAAATTGTTTCAAGCATCGATCTTAAAATGCAAACGACGCTTGAGCGCATTATTGAACAACGTATTGCGCAACATCGCGATCACGGCATCCGCAATGCGTCGGCAATTCTGCTCGATACCGAGACCATGCAAGTCAAGGCGCTCGTCGGCTCGGCCAACTTCAATGACGATGACATTGATGGACAGGTGAATGGCGTACTCGCCAAGCGATCGCCGGGTTCGACGTTGAAGCCGTTTATATACGCGCTGGCATTCGATCAAGGCGTGTTGCATCCGATGACGGTATTAAAAGATGCACCCACGTCGTTCGGTCCATTCACGCCGGAAAATTTCGACGGTCG
>JANMPY010000160.1:0-2014 GCA_031370095.1 Betaproteobacteria bacterium | reverse complement strand
CTAAAACGATCGTCGGTGCGGCAATAGTACGACGGTGAGCCGAGCCGCCCGATGGGCGCAAAACCATCGATGTGCATGCGCTCGCCGACGAGGTGATCGGCGACGTGAAACATCACCACCTCGCCGATGAAAAGTGTGTACGCGCCAAGCGCCTGCGCGCTGTGGAGTTTGCATTCCATGCTGGCCTGCGATTGGGCCACGCGTGGAACGTTGACCCGCATCGATGCTGCCGTGTGCAATCCGGCTGCGGCGAGCTCGCTCGTATCCGGCGGAAAATCGGCGGCGGAAATATTCATCGCGGCAAGCATGTCCTCGGTCACCATGTTCACGACGAACTCGCGCGTTGCGGAAATATTTCGCGCCGTATCTTTCATGCTGCCGTTGTCATTTTGGCCAACGCTGATTAATACAAAAAGCGGATTGCTGCCGACCGCATTGAAAAAGCTGAACGGTGCCAGATTGACGATGCCTGCCGCACTTTGCGACGTTACCCATGCGATCGGGCGCGGCACCACCAAGTTGGTGAGCAGCTTGTAGTTGTCGATGGCTGCGTTGGTTGCTGGGTCGATGTGCATGCTTAATCCTTGAGATTTTATGGTTGCGTAATGGCAAACGAAGTATAGAAGACCTGACGCGGCGACTCACGATGTACCCAGCGCGTCGCGCGCAGGCGCGTGCATTCGAGGCAGAATATCGGCTATGACAAATCGCATCACGATCAAAGCGCGCGACGGGCATCCTCTAGTTGGCTATCGGTTCGAGCAGTCGAATGCCAATCAGCGGCCGAAGGCCAGTATCGTCATTGCGGCAGCGATGGCGGTGCCGCAATCTTTCTATGCACTTTTCGCGACTTACCTTGCCGCCAATGGCTATGCGGTTTGGACGTTCGACTATCGCGGCACCGGCGAATCGCAAGAAGGCAGCATGCGCGGCGTGAAGGCTGATCTCACCGATTGGGTCACGCTCGACTACGACGCGGTGGTGAATGCAGCGGCAGACGCGTATCCCGGCACGCCCGTGTTTGCGCTAGGCCATAGTCTCGGCGGCCAGTGTGCGCCGCTGCTGCCTTCTCGTGCGCGGCTCGCAGGACTCATCAACATCGCGGTCGGCAGCGGCGCCAGGCGTCATAACGCCGCGAGCATTCGACGCACGGCACCGTTCCTGTGGTATCTACTGGTGCCGCTGCTGTGCCCGCTGTTTGGCTATTTTCCGGGTGCGCGCATCGGCGTGATCGGCGACGTGCCCACTGGCGCGATGCGGCAATGGCGGCGCTGGTGCCTCACGCCGGATTACATTTTGAGCGGCGAACCGGGCGCGCGCGCAGCTTATGCGAGTGCGGATTTTCCTGTCCTGGGGTTGACGTTCGAGGATGACGAATTATTGCTTGAGGACGGCGCGCTCATGTTGCACGCTGCATACCCGAAAGAGTGTGTGGAATATCGCCTGATCGTACCCGCACAGTTCGGCCTGAAACGCGTTGGCCATTTCGGGTTTTTCAAATCGCAAAGCGACGCGACGCTGTGGCCGCTGGTGACAAAGTGGATTGAAGAAAAAGTTACCTGCCTGGGGGCTTAGCGCAACAACCGCGACGGCAACATCACGATGGAACGCAACAACGCAAACACGCCCTCGACCGCGATGCCGACCAGACGGAACGGCAATGAAATCAGCCAGACAATCGGATACAGCACCAGCGCCAGCAGTGCGAGCGGCCAGCTGAAAAAGAGTAGTAACAGCCAGAGCAGGAATTTCATTGATGGATCCTTTCGCGGGCTACCCAGGATGGCAATTCGATGACGGAAGTCTAGCGCGCTTGCTGGCCAAATACACTTGGCATGCGATGAAATGCAGATGGAGCAGGCTGACACTACTGTACGCTGGATGCAAGGGAGTAAGCACATAACGCGATGCTCGCCAATGTACGTTGCAGATATTGGAAAAATTTGGAGTACCAAGCATGCGTGTGATCATAAAAAAATGGGGAAACAGCGCGTCGGTGCGCATTCCTGTCGGC
>JANMPY010000152.1:0-1839 GCA_031370095.1 Betaproteobacteria bacterium | reverse complement strand
CGTTGAGCCACGCGCCATCGGTGCGGGTCACAGTATTGTTTTTCAATTCAACGCCAACATTGCTACCATCGGCGCGGTCACCGCCGTCGACGAATCGACCGCGAGCGTTGCCGCGACGGCCACACCAAACGCGAATGAAGTTGTGGTGACACTGCCAACGCTTACCGACAACAAGCGCGTCACGGTTTCCTTGCCGATGGTGAATGGTGTGACGATCAACAAATCCGTCTCAATCGGATTTCTGCTCGGCGACGTGAACGATTCGCGCTCGGTCAACTCGAGCGACATCAGCAGCGTGAAAGCACGTTCCGGCCAGACGACGACGGCGGCAAATTTCCGGTTTGATGTGAACGCCAGCGGCGCGATTAATTCTTCGGACATCTCCGCATCAAAGTCACGCGCAGGTGCGTCGCTCACCGGCATCGGCGGTCCGGTGGCGGGCACCATCATGTTTGTCGCGCAAGTGCCGACGATGAATGATTTCGCCAGCCGCGCATCGACTTTCGGCAACCACCTCGCGAGCATGGATTCTGTCGTGCGCGGCGGTGACCTGATGATTCGCTATCCCGATGGGACGCTGCGCAATCTGACCCGCGAGGCGGGCTACGGCATGGACGGCATGCAGCTCGCTAATGCCATCGCTGTGCGCGAGCCGACGGTGCATTGGAGCGGCACGAAAGCAGTATTCAGCATGGTGATCGGCGCGCCGACCATGCGCTATCAAGTGGCGACTTATTTTTGGCAGATGTACGAGGTGTCAGGCTTGAGCATCGGCCAAGCCGCGACGATCACGAAGGTGGCCAATCAGCCGAGCGCATATAACAACGTGTCGCCTTTTTACGGCACCGATGATCGCATCCTGTTCGCCTCCGACCGGCCACGCAACGGTGCTGCGCATCTGTATCCACAACTCGACGAATACGAAAGTACCGCGACCGTCACCGGAATCTGGAGCTTGAATCCTGCGACGGCTGATTTGCGTTTGCTCAATCACACACCGAGTGGCGCGTTCTCACCGAGCATCGATAGTTTTGGCCGGGTGATTTTTATTCGCTGGGATCATTTGCAGCAGGATCAACAAGCCGATGCGGATCGCGCGTCACCCGCGATGCCGCCCAACGGTTCGTTCAATTTCGTCAGTGAGGCGCTGGGCGCTGCGGCATTGGGCAACAACAACGAAGTCTATCCGGAGACCCGCGCCGACAGCGTCAGTGGCGCGTACGGCACGGTGAATGGCTACACCTCAAACTTTTTCACGCCGTGGCAAATCAACGAGGACGGCAGCGAAGAGGAAACGCTGAATCACATTGGCCGGCACGAGTTGGCGTTCGGCTATATTCCCCGATCATTCTCCTCGGATCCCGCACTGTCTGATCTCACCAACGACAGCCTGCACGCGAACCAGAAAACCGTGCGCATGGACGGTGGCCTGTTTCACCTGCGCGAAGACCCGACCAGCCCCGGCACTTATTTTGGCATCACCGCGCGCGAATTTGGCTCGCTCACCTCCGACCAAATCGTGAAGCTCACCGGCGCGCCGAATCTATCGGCCGAGAGCATGGTGCTGCGTGACGTCACCGCACCCGGCGCAGGTCTCGCGTCACCGGGCGGGCGGTTTCGCAATCCGCTGCCGCTGCAATCGGGCGGCCTGATCGCGAGCCACACATCGGCCACGTCAGCAACGGTCGCATTGATCACCGATTTTCGTTTGAAGCCACTCACGCTCGACGTGCCATCGAGCTTGTATCTGCCGGGTGCAGCGCTCACGACGGGCATCACAAAATCAGTGACGTGGTGGAGCCCCGATGAGCTGCGCTCCTTCAACGGCGTGCTATGGGA
>JANMPY010000128.1:0-2324 GCA_031370095.1 Betaproteobacteria bacterium | reverse complement strand
ACTTATTTTCATAATCACTGATCTGCTCCTTCCCCCGCCACGCGGGGGGAGAGCGAAGCGAGGGGGCAATTGGGATGGGGGTTTCGTTGCAAATGGCACATCGACTTTAGCATCGCCCCCATCCCAGCCCGGCGCAACCCTTGTGGTTGTTCCCCTGTAGCCAGGGGAAGGAGATACAGCTATCGGACATTGCTGCTTTCTCGATTAAGTAATAAACAAAATGCAAAGCTGCACTATGCGCCGACGATCAATTTGTTGACCCGCTTAACAAACGTCGCTGGATCTTCGAGCTGGCCACCCTCGGCCAGCAGCGCCTGATCAAACAACACCTGCGACATTTCCGTAAACGCCTCACCTTCAGCGAGCGTCAATTTGGCAATCAGCGCGTGCCCGGGATTGATTTCCAGAATCGGCTGCGATGCGTTCACTTTTTGCCCGGCAGCTTTCAACATGCGCTCCAGATTACCCGATAGCTCGTTCTCATCGACCACCAGACACGCCGGTGAATCAGTAAGGCGATGCGTGACGCGCACTTCCTTGACTTTATCGATCAGCGCGGCTTTGATTTTCTCAACCAGCGGCTTAAATTCATCGGCGACTTTCTCCTGCGCTTTTTTCTCGGCCTCGTCGGCTAACGCACCTAAATCCAGATCGCCTTTGGCTACTGATTGCAATTTCTTCCCACCGAACTCCTCGAACTGGCCCAGCCACCATTCATCCACGTTCTCGGTCAGCAGTAGTACTTCGATACCCTTCTTTTTGAATACCTCCAGATGCGGGCTATTCTTGGCCGCGGCAAAAGTATCGGCCGTGACGTAGTAAATTTTTTCCTGGCCGTGTTTCATGCGGGAAACGTAATCGGCAAACGATACCGTCTGCGCGTCATCCGCATTGTGGGTGGAGGCAAAGCGCATCAGCGCCCCAAGTTTTTCCTTGTTGGCAAAATCCTCGCCGAGACCTTCCTTGAACACACGACCAAACGCGCTCCAGAACGTTGCGTATTTTTCTTTGTGATTCTCAGCCAGGTCTTCCAGCAGCCCTATAATTTTTTTCACGCTGCCATTTTTGATTGCGTCAACGTCCTTGGACTCCTGCAAAATTTCGCGCGAGACATTCAGTGGCAGATTGTTCGAATCAATCACGCCTTTCACGAATCGCAGGTAGCGCGGCAGCAAATGCTCGGCGTCATCCATGATGAATACGCGCTTCACATATAGCTTCACACCACGCTTGGCGTCGCGCTCAAACATGTCGAACGGCGCTTTCGACGGCAGATATAAAAGCTCGGTGTATTCGTGCCTGCCCTCTACCTTTGCGTGCGTCCAGGCCAGCGGCTTTTCCCAATCATGCGAAACGTGTTTGTAGAAATCCTCGTACTCGGTCTCGGTGATATCGCTCTTGCTGCGCGTCCACAGCGCACTGGCCTTGTTGATGGTCTCATCTTCAGCCTTCACCACGTCTTCCTGCTTGTCTTTATCCCATTCAGTTTTCTGCATGATGATCGGCATTTGAATGTGGTCAGAATATTTACGAATGATCGATTTGAGACGCCAGTCATCGAGAAATTCCTTGGCGTCCTCTTTCAGATGCAGCGTCACCTCGGTACCGCGCGAGGTTTTATCAATTGCCTCCAGCGTGAACTCACCATCGCCACTGCTTTCCCAGCGCACACCTTCACTCGATGGCGCGCCTGCGAGCCTTGTCACGAGCGTGACTTTGTCAGAAACAATAAAGGCCGAATAAAATCCCACGCCGAATTGACCAATCAGGCTCGCGTCTTTTTGCTCGTCGCCGGTGAGTTTGGCAAAAAACTCTTTGGTGCCCGATTTTGCAATCGTGCCGATATTGGCAATCACTTCATCGCGCGACATACCGATGCCGTTGTCCGCGATGGTGATGGTGCCAGCGGCCTTGTCGACAGATACGCGGATTTTCATCTCGGTATCGTTCTCGTTGAGCGCGGCGTTGGTGACGGACATGAAGCGCAGCTTGTCGATCGCGTCGGAGGCATTCGATACCAACTCGCGCAGGAAAATTTCGCGATTGGAATACAGCGAATGAATCATCAACTGCAAAAGCTGTTTGACTTCGGTCTGAAACGATAGCGTTTGTTTTTGTTCGGTGGCAGTGGTCATGTTTAACTCCGTGGTGAATCGATATTTAGTCAGGTTTGCATCGCAAATGCGGGTAAGTCGCTACTTTTTCAAGTGCTAAAATGAAATCGGGATTAAAAATTTTACCGGAGAAATTCATGCGTCTCTCGAACCCGTTGACCGCCATTCTGGCCGCTGCCATCACTTTTTTGAGCAGCCTCACGTTTGCCG
>JANMPY010000107.1:0-16591 GCA_031370095.1 Betaproteobacteria bacterium | reverse complement strand
GAACTGCTGCCGATCTTCCTTGAGGAAGCCAAAGAAATTGTGCCGCAAGTCGGCGACTGTTTACGGGCATGGCGCGCGCGACCGGCTGACCATGCGCCGGTAATCGAGCTCTCGCGCCATCTGCACACTTTAAAAGGCAGCGTGCGCATGGCCGGTTTAATGCGCCTGGGTGAGCTGGCCCACGTGATCGAAACTGAAATGATCGCGATGGATCGGGATGTAACGCCTGCGACCGCAAAATTCGACGCCATCGATGAATACTTTGATCGCTTCACGAGTGCGCTTGACCGGGCGCTGACCGGCGAGCAAGGCGCGATTCTGCTCGATGTTCCGGTAACGGATGTATTCGAACACGCCAAAGACAAACCTGCAGCGATTGCCGTCATGGCCGCCGCCGCGCAAGCAGTACGCGACGACGCCGCACCCGACGGCCGCGAGCGCCAATCGCTGTTGCGTGTCAATGCCGACATCATCGACCGCTTTGTGAACGAAGCGGGTGAATTGTCGATTGCGCGTTCGCGAATAGACCAGGAGATGCTGACGTTTAAGCTCTCGCTGATCGAGTTGACAGAAAATATTTCGCGCATGAAAGCGCAACTGCGCGAAGTCGAAATTCAATCTGAATCGCAGATACAGTCGCGCATCAAAGAAGCCGAAGAGCGCGGTGCCGCGTTTGATCCGCTCGAATTCGACCGATTCTCGCGCACGCAAGAGTTGACACGCTTCATGGCCGAAAGCCTTAACGACGTCATCACGCTGCAACTGTCGCTGCAAAAAAATATCGACGAAACCGAAGCCGCGCTGGTTCAACAGGCGCGCCTGAATCGCGATCTGCAGCAGGGCTTGATGGGCGTGCGACTGGTGCCGTTGGGCAATTTGCAGGATCGTTTTTATCGTGTGGTGCGACAAACGGCGAAAGAAATTCACAAAAAAGCCAATCTGGAATTTCGCGGCGTGCGCGTCGAGATTGACCGCTCCGTGCTGGAAAAAATCACCCCGCCGTTCGAGCATCTGCTGCGTAACGCCGTGGCGCACGGGCTCGAGATGCCGGCTGACCGAGTCAAAAAAGGCAAATCGGAAATCGGCGAAATTACCATCGATGCGCAACAAGTCGGCAATGAGGTGGTGCTGACGTTGTCTGACGACGGCGATGGATTGAAATTCGCGCGCATTCGCGAGAAAGCAATTGAAAAAGGTTTGCTGACGGCGGACACTGAAATCAGTGAAGCGCAGCTCACGCAATTCATTTTCATGGCAGGTTTCTCGACCTCAACCGAAGTCACGCAGGTATCGGGCCGCGGCGTCGGCATGGACGTGGTGCGCAACGAAATCGTCTCGCTCGGTGGCCGCATCGATATCGCCTCCACTGCGGGTCACGGCACTATTTTCACCATCGCGCTGCCGTTGACGCTGGCCGTGACGCAAGCCGTCATGGTGGTGGTCGGCGATGTGCAGTACGCGATCCCGTCGGTGATGATTGAGCAGGTGCAGGAATATAAAGGCAAGCGCTACGAGCCGCTGCTGGAAATGAACGAGATCGACTGGAACGGCAACAAGTATCCGCTGCGCTCGATGGCGGCACTGCTCGGCGGCAAGCCTACGGTGTCTGCGCAGCGCAAAGCCTCGGTGATTCTGGCCAAGAGCGGTCAACAGCGCGCGGCAGTGCAGGTCGACCAGATCATCGGCAACCGCGAGATCGTGGTGAAATCCATCGGCCCGCAGCTGGCGCGACTGATCGGTGTGGCCGGTGCGACGGTGACCGGTTCGGGCCAGATTATTTTGATCATCAATCCGGTACAACTACATTTCCGTGAAACCGCGACCGTCAGCATCGAGACCGTGCAGCGCGTTGAAAATAAATTCAGCGCCGACAAAGCTGGCGCACGTGGCGTGGACGCTAGCGCAGAATTAGTGTCCCTGGAAGACTTCAAAGGCCAGTCGCTCGGCGAAGCCATCGCCGCTGCGACACCTGCGGGCAACGCGCCGGTCGCGCCACTCTTGATGCGCACGGTGCCCCTGGTGATGGTGGTTGATGATTCGCTGACGGTCAGAAAAATCACCAGCCGCATGCTCGCGCGTGAGGGTTTCGAAGTCGCCACCGCCAAAGACGGTGTCGATGGACTTCAACAATTGCAGGATATCGAGCCCGACATCATCCTGCTGGACATCGAAATGCCGCGCATGGACGGGTTCGAGTTTGCACGCAACGTGCGCGCCGACGCGAAAACAAAAAATATTCCGATCATCATGATTACCTCGCGCACAGCCGACAAGCACCGTAATCGCGCGCTCGAACTCGGCGTGAACGAGTACATGGGCAAGCCCTATCAGGAAGAGCAGCTGCTGGTGTTGATTCGACACTACACCAAGCGACGTAGCGGAATGGCGACGTAGTTTCGTTACACGTGTCTTGCAGGGTCACTCTGCCGCATAAGGACATGAGGCACTAGCATCGGCGAGGCTTCGCAGGCATTTTGCCGCCGGAAGCCGCGTCAATGCTGGGGTTTGGCAGTAATATTTTGCTGATTGACGGTTGCCCTGCCAGCCTGGAAAGACAGCCGCCTACCAATGCACCATGCCGCCGTAGGCCATCGCCAACACCGCCAAACCAAACACAATCCGATACCACGCAAAGATGGTGAAGTCGTGCGATGCCACGTAACGAATCAGCCAGCGCACCACTACGAAGGCGGAAATAAATGCGGTGATGAAGCCCACGCCGAATACCGGCACGTCATTCATCGACAACTGGTCGCGCGCTTTCCAAAGTGAGAGGATGGTCGCGCCAATGAGTAAGGGCACGGCCAGAAAAAAAGAAAACTCGGTGGCGCATTTGCGAGACAGACCGAAAAACATGCCGCCGATGATGGTGGCACCGGAGCGCGACGTACCGGGAATGAGCGCGGCGCATTGGGCGATGCCGACTTTCAGCGCATGCATGGGCGACAGCGCATCGACCGATTCAATCAACGGCGCGTTTTGTGTTTGTGCGCGATTGCGATACCAGCGCTCAGCCAGCAGGATGATGACGCCACCGACCACGAACGCGAACGCCACCGGCACGGGCTTGAACAAATGCAGCTCGATGGCTTTTTTTAGCCAGAGTCCAAGCACCACGGCGGGCAGGGTCGCAATCACTAGATTAAACGTGAATCGTTGCGCCACGCGATCAGTGAAAATTCCTGCGAAGGTCGCCGTGAACCGCGCACGATACTCCCAGCACACCGCGAGAATCGCGCCGGGCTGAATGACGATGTCAAAAACTTTGGCAATCGCGTCGGGAAAATTCAGCCATGTGCTCGCGAGGATCAAGTGACCGGTCGATGAGATCGGCAGAAATTCGGTGAGGCCTTCGACGACGCCGAGGATGGCGGCTTTGAGCAGCAGTATTGGATCCAAAATATTTCCTGGGGGGAAAATTACGTTAGATGGTTTGTCTAACAACAGATTAATGATCGCGCCGTTACTTCACCTTCAACACCAGCGCATCGGCTCGCACCTCAACCCGTTCAGGCTGATAGCGTGCGCCAAATTTGATGAATTCGGCGTCCGAGAAAATGTACAGCGCCTTATCTTCGAGCACGTCTTTGGCGATGCTTGATGCGGCTTTCGCAAGCGCCCCCGACAGCGCGTCAGGCATGTTGTCCATGCGGACACGATCCACATGCGCGCTGCGCAAAAACAGCGAGCGGGACGCCTCAACATATTCCGGCCGACCGGAGATTTTCAGGGAGCCGCTGCCACCCTTGCCGGTCAGCGGCAGTTTCACGCCGATCTCGAAGCTGACGATAAGACGATTTTCCGCCGCGTTCAATTCCACCACCGGCTGCGCCAGCGTCACGTCGAGCAGGCCGGCAACGCTTTTTTCAACCGGAAAGCGGCGCGCCATTTTTTGCGTAAGCTCTTCCGCCGTGATGCGAAGCTCACCCGATAAAAACGGCACGTTGGCGCAGCCAGCGAACAACAGCGCCGCCAGAAAACTCAGGAGAAAAATTCGCATGCGTATCGTTAGGTCAACCGGGAAATGAACAGCGCAACAAACTTACAACGCTTCGTAAGCGCGAATCCGCTCCAGCACAAACGTGCGGAATTTGTCCGGCATCTCAAGCGCTGCGTCCTCAAAAATACTGCCCACGCTGTTGGCATCAAACACACCATCGGCCACGAACAGCGCGCTCATGCTGCGCCCCGGCTTGTCTTCCGGCGCATCGACACCCTCGTGCGAATAGCCCATTTCAGGCGACCAGCGCAGCGCGCGTTCCTTGCCAAGCTTGGCATAGCAAAGCTGAAAGCCCTGCAACACGCCATCAAAATTTTCCCATGTATAAAGATCGAAATAGTCGTCGTGAAACCAGCGCCTATGCTTGCCGGTTTCGTATTGAGTGACGTCTTTAATTTCGTTGAGCATGTTTTTTTGCGGCCAATCAAACGTTTAATTTCGCCACCAGCGAGCGCAGTTTATCCGGGTCATCTGCCTTTAGAATCCTCGCCACAATGGGCTCGATATCGGGCAGATTCGACATCAGCACGCGCTGTTTGACCAGCAGGAGATTAGCCGGGTGCATCGAGAAATCGCGCAGACCAAAGCCCAGTAACAAGCGCGTCATCTGCACTTCACCGGCCATTTCGCCGCACACCGTCACCGGCACGCCGGCTTCGTGCGCCTGACGTATCACGCTGGCGATCAGCGACAACACCGCCGGATGCAGCGGGTCAAAAAGGTGGGCGACGGTGTCATCAGTACGGTCAATCGCCAGCGTGTATTGAATCAAATCGTTGGTGCCGATCGAGATGAAATCGAGACGCTTCAAAAACATCGGTAACGCAATCGCGGCAGCGGGAATCTCGATCATGCCGCCGACCAGTATGTTGTCGTTGAATTTGCGGCCCTCAAGTTTTAATTGCTCCTTCGCGCGCGCGATCGCTGCCAGCGTCTGGGTGATCTCGTTGGACGACATCAACATCGGAATCAGGATGCGCACATCCCCAAAACGCGAGGCGCGCAAAATCGCCCGCAGATGCGTATTGAAAATTTGCGGCTCGGCGAGGCAATAACGAATCGCCCGCAAGCCCAGCGCCGAATGCGACGTCCCCTGATCGGTGCCGCCGAAAGATTTATCGGCGCCGATGTCGAGCGTGCGGATCACGACCGGTTTGCCTTTCATGCCTTCGGCCACGTGTTTGAAGGCCTCGAATTGCTCTTCTTCGGTCGGCAGATCGCGACGGTTCATGAAGACAAATTCGCTGCGGAAAAGCCCGATGCCCGATGCGCCCGAAGCTTTCACGCCGTCGAGGTCGCCCGGCAATTCGATGTTGGCGTGCAACTCGACGTGCGTGCCGTCGAGCGTGTCGGCTGACGTGGACTTGATGCGGGTAAGCTTTAAGCGCTCGAGCTTCCATTGATTTTGTTTCAGCCGGTATTCGGCCAGCACCGTTTCATCGGGCTCGACGATGACCACGCCTTGCGTACCATCGATGATGATCAGCTCATCTTCGCGCACCAGTTCGCGCGAGGTGTGCAGCGCGACGATTGCAGGAATCCCTAAGCTGCGGGCGAGGATCGCCGTGTGCGAAGTCTGGCCACCCAAGTCGGTGACGAAGGCGGCGACCTGATGATCCTTGAATAAAATCACGTCGGCGGGCGAGAGATCACGTGCAACCAGAATCGTGTCCTCGGCGCGTGCGCGCAATTTTTCCGGCACCGCGCCGCCTTGGCCGGTGAGTGCCGCGACGACGCGCTCGGCGACCTGGCGCACATCGGTTTTGCGTTCGCGCAAATACTCGTCTTTCACTTCCGCGAAGTGCGCGAGCAACTCGTCTAGCTGTAGTTTCAGTGCCCATTCGGCATTGCACGCTTCGCGTTTGATGATTTCCCTCGGTGCCTCGGAAAATGTCGGGTCGTCGAGAATCATCCGGTGCACGGTGACAAATGCGGCCATGTCGCCGGTCGCGTCGCCGCGTTGCGTGGTGTGCAGATTGTGTTCAAGCGTATCGAGCTCGGCGCGCACCTGCTTCACCGCTTTATCGAAGCGCTTTACTTCGCGCGCAATGAATTCTTCGGGAATGGAATAGTGATCTACCTCCAGCGACGCGCTGGTGAGCAGATGCGCGTGGCCAATGGCAATGCCACCGCTGACACCCAAGCCGTGGAGCGTGAAGCTCATGCGTTAGAGGCAAACATCAAGCACCGGTGCGGCTCGCAGGCCGACAATGGCTGGAGAAGCGCGCCAGGGCTAGAGTTTGGCTGCGGCAAATTCACTATTCGCCCTCGCCAAACTTATCGTTGATCAAGGCGACCACCGCTGCCATCGCGTCGATTTCATCGATGCCGTCGGCCTCAAGCGTTAACGTGGTGCCCTTGCCTGCGGCCAACATCATCACGCCCATGATCGATTTTGCGTTCACCCGTCGCCCGTATTTGGAGACGAATACCGCGCACTGAAATCGTCCCGATGTTTGGGTGAGCTTGGCCGACGCACGGGCGTGAAGCCCGAGTTTGTTGATGATCTCAATATCCTGTTTCAGCATCTCAGCACTTCGCGCCGACGGCCATGCGGATTACGCCCTCTTGCGCGCCGGCCATGGCTTTTTCGATGAGCACCTCCATCGGATGTTCGCGATATGTCAGCGACTTGATAAGCATCGGCAAATTCACGCCAGACACGCCCTGCACTTTGCCCGGCACCAATAAATTACAAGCGATGTTTGAAGGTGTGGCACCGAAAATATCGGTCATCACCAACACGCCCTGACCCTGGTCCAGAAAACGAATCAGGTCACGGCCCTGCGGCAATATCGCGTCCGGATCATCGTGAATGGTGACACCGAGCTGGCGCAAATATTGGGGACGCTTGCCCATCACGTGGCTGGCACAGTGGATCAAACTTTCGCCCAGCGTGCCGTGGGCAACAATCAAAATACCGATCATGGGGGAAATCAGAAATGCGATAGCGCTATTCTAGCCGATGGCCGCAGGAACCCGTGTCGAGAACTAGGCGGCCACTGCCTGCGGCTTGGGCGCTGGCGTACAGGCGCGCGCGACTGGAAAAAATGTCGAGAACTGCGACCCGTGGTTGTCCACCCCACGTGAACTCTTGATGTCGAGGCGGCCACCGTGGCGGATCAACACGTGCTTCACAATCGCCAGGCCCAACCCGGTTCCGCCGGTGGCCTGCGAGCGTCCGCGATCAACCCGATAGAAGCGCTCGGTGAGGCGCGGGATATGTTCGGGTGCGATGCCTTCGCCGTTGTCCCTCACACTAAACACCGGCGCATCACCCTCAATCGCCCAGCGCACATCGATCTTTCCCCCAACCGGCGTATAGCGCACCGCATTGGAAATAAGATTGCCGAACGCACTGCTGATTTCGTCGCGATTGCCGATGAGCCAAGCTGCGGCAGTTTCCAGTGTGAGCGTATGTCGTCCGCTGGATAAGTGTTCTGCATCGATGATGAGTGATTGCAATAATTCGGGCACATTGACCGGTGCTTCGGCCAGCGCGTGACTCTCGTCCTCAAGCCGCGAGAGGGTCAGCAAATCTTCGACCAGACGCTGCATGCGTGCGGCTTGCGCACTCATGTGCATCAGCGATTTTTCAACCAACGCCGGATTTGCCGCGCCCGTGGCCGTCGCGTTCGACATTGTTTCCAGAAACCCCGACATCACCGTAATCGGGGTTCGCAATTCGTGCGAAACATTGGCAACGAAATCGCGGCGCATCGTTTCCAGCCGTTCGCGTTCGCTTACATCGCGCGACAGCAGCAGCATTTGTTCATCACCAAACGGCACCAGCTGCACCGTGAAAACCAGTTCTTTCAACGCACCACCGGCGTCGGCGCGCGTGAGTCGCAGCGTTAGCGGCACGCCGTACTGACGCGCATTCAGGTAGTCAATAAACTCCGGATAGCGGATCAAATAAGTGATGGTCTGCATGCGATCATTGGTGCGCGAAATATTCCAATGTGCTTCGGCGGTGGGGTTGAGCCAGACGATGTTGTAGGCGTTGTCGAGCATCACCGCGCCATCGGGCAGGGCGGAGGCGGCTTGTTGAAAGCGCGCCAGTGCGTCGGCAAGCGCTTGTTCGCTCTGCCGATTGTCGCGCAGCATGCGATAAAGCTGGATCAGTACATCGCCCCAAAGTCCGCCTGCATCAGGCAAGGTAGCGGCCTTGGGGTCTTTCAGCCATTCGGAAAGTTGCGCGAGTTTCCATGCGTAATAACCAAACGCGGCAACCACCACCAGCGCGCCCACGCCAATACCAACAGCGGTTCCGCCGATGAGTGCAGCAATGGCTCCGACGAGCACGGCCAGCAGCCCGACCCGGATCAGGGACACGAGCAAAAATTTTATTGAGGGCGACAAAAATGCGGGCGAAAACATAATGGCGCTATGTTACCGCGCCGGAAAACCCGCGCGCGATCAATCTTTCGCGAACCGGTAACCACTGCCGCGCACCGTCTGGATCAAGTCCTCATGTTTGGACGGCGACAGTGCTGCACGCAGGCGGCGGATGTGTACGTCGACGGTGCGCTCCTCGATGAACACATGATCGCCCCAGACAAAATCGAGCAACTGCGTACGTGAATACACACGCTCCTGATGCGTCATGAAAAAATGCAGCAGCCGAAACTCGGTCGGGCCCATGGCGAGCGTTTTGCCGGTGCCGGTGACTTTGTGCGAGGCGGGGTCGAGTTTCAGGCCATGAAAGTCGATCACGTCCTGGGTCAGCTCAGGCGCGCGACGGCGCAGCACCGCCTTGATGCGTGCCTCCAGCTCGCGCAGGCTGAAGGGTTTGGTGATGTAGTCGTCAGCACCGGATTCGAGACCTTTTAACTTATCCTCTTCCGCGCCTTTTGCCGTCAGCAAAATGATCGGCATTGATTTGGTACGCGAATCCCCGCGCAGCTTTTTCGCCAATTCGATGCCGCTGATGCCGGGCAGCATCCAGTCGAGCAAGGCCAGATCCGGCAGCTCGTGCTGAATGTGCTTTAACGCGTCCTCACCACTGCCATGGGTGAGCACGCGATAGCCGCCCATTTCCAGATTGATCTGGATTAAATCCTGAATGGCGGGCTCGTCTTCGACGACCATGATTGTCGGGTTCATATTCGCAGTCATTTTTTGGTTAACTGCATTGAAGCATATTTCAGCGGCATGACAGTTTCATGACGGCAGCAGACAGATTTCAGGCGGCGCGCGCCGCGCGGTATCATGTGCGTCCTGCTTTTACGTTTGAAAATATGTCTGGCCTGACCGCTACCTCACCGCGACCCACCGATATCAAGCTGCATCAGAAATCTCGCGAACTCGAAATCGTTTTTGACGACGGCAAAACATTCCGTTTTAGCTGCGAATTTCTGCGCGTGTATTCCCCGTCGGCCGAAGTGCGCGGCCACGGGCCGGGGCAGGAGGTTTTGCAGGTGGGCAAGAAAAATGTCGAAATAAAAGCGATCGAGCCAACCGGCACCTACGCCGTCAAGCTCACCTTTTCCGACGGTCACGATACCGGGCTTTACTCGTGGGATTATTTTTATGATTTGGGCGCGAGGCACGATGACTACTGGCAATCGTATCTGGCGCGCATGAAGCAGGCCGGGGCGAGCCGGGAATAGCCGCAATGCCAGCAGACATCCAGACATTTTTCAATGGCTATCGCGACGCGTTTAATCGCCTCGACGGCCATGCCGTATCGGCGCACTACGATGTCCCCGCCATGATCGCCCACGCAGGCGGCAACTGTGTTTTTCACGACATTGACGAGCTCAACGCCAATAACGTGGCGCTTTGCGCGCAATATGCCGACGACGGCTTTGTGCGTGCAGACTTCAATGAGCGCACTTTCGTGCCGCAAGGCGAAAATTTTTGTGTGGCCGATCTGGCATGGACAATTACCCGCAAGCAGAAACCGCCGCAGTGTTTTAACACCTCATACGCGCTTGCCAGACGCGGCGGCGCCTGGAAAGTTTGTTGTGTAACCGCGTATGACGAGAAGCGGACATGGGCGAAAAATGACTAACAACACGCACTTTGGTTTCCAGCAAGTACCCGAGACCGAAAAATCGGCCAGGGTGCGTGAGGTTTTCAAGTCGGTCGCGCCATCGTACGATGTGATGAACGATCTCATGTCGGGCGGCATGCATCGCGTGTGGAAACGTTTCACGGCCGATCTGGCCAATGTGAAACCGGGCGAAAAAGTGCTGGACGTGGCGTCGGGCTCGGGCGATCTGGCGCTGGCGTTTGCCAAGAAAGTCGGTGTGCTGGGCCAAGTCTGGCAAACCGACATCAATGAGGCGATGTTGAAAGTGGGCCGCGACCGGCTGATCAATGCCGGCCACATGTTGCCGAACGCGCTTTGCGACGCCGAAAAACTACCGTTCGCAAGCGAATCGTTTGACTTGGTCAGCGTCGCGTTTGGTTTACGCAACATGACGCACAAGGACATCGCGCTGGCCGAAATGACGCGGGTGTTGAAGCCCGGCGGACGCTTGCTGGTGCTTGAATTTTCGAAGGTACACCCCACGTTGAACAAAGTGTACGATGCGTATTCGTTCAAGGTTCTGCCCCTGCTGGGGAAATTGGTTGCGCGCGATGAAGACAGTTATCGTTATCTGGCTGAATCGATTCGCATGCATCCCGATCAGGAAACGCTCAAAGATTTGATGGAGGTCGCGGGGCTGAAACGCGTTGAGTTTTTTAATCTTGCCGCTGGTGTGGTGGCGTTGCATCGTGGAGTGAAGCTATGAAGTTTTTGTGGATGGCGATGATGATCGCAGTGGGGGGCGCAAATGCTGAGACCGCAAAACCGGTGACGTTGAAGCCCGGCAAGGCACACGAAAAATGCATGTCGCTGGTGCCCGAGCAAAAAATTGAATACCGGTTCGAGTCGACCGCGAAAGTGAATTTCAATTTGCATTACCACAAGGGTGAACAGGTTTATTATCCGGTTAAGCTGGATCGAACCGAAGGTGAATCGGGCCTCTATGAGGCGAAGGCAAAAGAAACCTACTGTCTGATGTGGGAAAACAAGACGGGTGCCGATGTGGCACTCACCTATAGCGCACGCGTCGTGAATTAATGGCGTGGATAGTTACCGTTTAGCAGTATTTATTTTCAAAGGAAAAATCATGAAAAACTTTTTTATTGCGGTAGCGTTGATGCTGATGACGACCGTGTTCGCGGTTGGCGATGCGGATGCGAAAAAACGTCTCGGTGGTGGCAAATCCACCGGCATGCAACGTGAAAACGTGCAAAAAGATGTGCCAAAAGCGCCGACGCAAAACAACGTGGCGCCCGCTGGCGCACCGGCGGCCGCAGCTGCAGCCGCGCCTGCCAGTGGCATGGGCAAGTGGCTGGGCCCGCTCGCCGGACTCGCCGCAGGCGGATTGCTGGCCTCGATGTTCATGGGTGGCGGCTTTAGCGGCCTGAAGATGATGGACATCCTGCTGTTTGCGGGTCTGGCGTTTGGCGCCTTCATGCTGTTTCGCATGTTCATGCAAAAGAAGGCGCTACAGAGTGGATCGGGGGGCAACGCGCCGATGCAATATTCAGGCACCTTGGGTAGCACCAATCCACAACCGGAAGCGCCGATGCAGCGCAGCGGTTTATCTGGTGGCGCGCCGGAAATTGGTAGCAAGCTGATGACTGGTGCAAGTGCTGCAACGGTTGCTGCCGTCGCTGCCACACCACGCGTCCCGGCTGATTTTGATGTACCGGGCTTTGAGCGGCAGGCGCGCTTTGCGTTCATCCGTTTGCAAGCGGCCAATGACAGCAAAGACGTGAACGATATCCGTGATTTCACCACGCCTGAAATGTATGCAGAACTCTCGCTGCAAATTCAGGAGCGCGATGCCGCTCCCCAAAAAACTGAAATCGTCTCGCTGAACGTGAATGTGCTGGAAGTTGTCAATGAAGGCCAGCGCGCCATTGCCAGCGTGCGCTACACGGGCGAGATTCGTGAGGAGCTTGGCGCACCGGCTGAGGCGTTCGACGAAATCTGGCATGTCAGCAAGCGTCTCGACGATGCGAAATCGACGTGGTTGCTGGCAGGAATTCAGCAGCTGGTTTGATGTTGGCGGGCTCCACATTCGCGTTTCCGGTCATCCAGTTTTTCAACCGCGTGTTGTCGGACTATCCGGCAGCACGCCACCGATTACGCGCCCATGACGGCAAGGTGATTGCCGCACAAGTCGGCCCGGTGGCAATGCGCATGCGGGTCACCGCTGACGGTGAAATGGAATTGGTCGGTAACGCAGGCGCTGCCGCGCCTGACGCAGATGTTTCGCTGACCGTGCCGCTGTCGCTGCTGCCGCGCCTGGCGAACAAGGATGAATCCGCACTGGCGCAAATTGTCTTCACCGGCGATGCTGAATTGGCCGCGACCTTGTCCGATATTGCGCGCAATGTTGAATGGGATGTCGAGGCGGATTTAAGCCGCGTGGTGGGTGATGTGGCGGCGCACCGGATGGTGGAGTCGGCGCAGCGCGCACACGCGTGGCAAACCGATGCGGGACAACGCTTCACCGCGAATGTGGCCGAATACTTGACTGAAGAACGGCAGGCATTTATCACCACACGCGAGCTCGAAACACTCGCGCGGCAAAACGAAACCCTGCGCGACGACATCGCGCGTCTCGATGCGCGCGTGGCGAAACTCCAGCCTGGTTAATAACGTTCGGCTGCTCGCACCAGCAGGCGTAGACCTACCATTTATGCGCCTTTCGAAGGCAAAATGCCTCCGGAGGCGCGCGCAATGGCGATTTTAGCGTTTCTGCCGGATGCATTTTCCAACTTGCAATGAGTCGCATTGCCGACCACATGAGCTCTGATACGCCACCCAAAAGTTTCCTGCGCCGCATCCTTCGCGGCGCTTTCACCATTCCACTCGCAATCTGGATTTTTCTGGAGGAATGGGTATGGGACGCGATGCTCGCGGCCATGTCGTGGCTTGGGAAGTTGCCACCGATTCGCTGGGTCGAAACGCAGATTCAGAGGTTACCCGCCTATGCGGCGCTGATTGCATTCGTGATTCCGGCGGCCATCCTGCTGCCGTTCAAGCTGGCTGCGTTCTGGCTGATCGCGCATGGTCACGCCGTGTATGGCCTCTGGGTGTTCATCATCGCCAAAATAATCGGCACCGCATTTCTCGCGCGGATTTTTTCGCTGACCAAACCCGCGCTGCTGACCATCGGCTGGTTCCGCCGCGCCTATCTGGCCGTTACGCATTGGAAAGAACGGCTGTACGCCTACGTGCGGGCGCTGCCTGCGTATCAGCGCATTCGCGAGCGAGCGCGTGCAATGAAGCTCGCCATGAAAGCGTGGTGGCGTGAGGCGTTTGGTCGGGCGCGGTAGTTATACCAATTCCAAATATTTACCGCAGCAATTTACCGTTATTCCCGCGTAAGCGGGAATAACGGCGCGATTATTAATCTATTGTTAGAGAAATCGAATTATTGAGAATTGCCTAACCGCATGACACCGATGCCTGTTGTTACCACCCCTCTCCCCCAGCCCCTCTCCCGCGAGCGGGAGAGGGTGGCCGACAGGCCGGGAGAGGGGAACCGCGGTCACACAGTTATGGAAAGATCAATAGTAGACGCCCGTAAGATTCCCCCCAATCCTCCTTAAGAAAAAGGGGCAAGACTTTCGCCGCAGATTTGCGGAGTCGGCCTCATCACCATCGCAACAGGCTAAAATCGCAACTCATGCGCGCCCTCCGTTTCCTGAAAATTATTTCCGTCGTTTACCGCTACGGACTCGACGAATTTCTCGCCGGTCATGAGCGCTCGCGCGCGCTTGGCGGTGTGGTGCGCGGGATGTTTTTTTGGCGGCGTTTTTCGACACCGCGCGCAGTACGATTACGCCTGGCGCTAGAGGAACTGGGGCCGATTTTTGTCAAGTTCGGGCAAATATTATCGACACGGCCGGATCTCGTTCCCACTGATATCGCCACTGAACTTTCAGCACTACAAGACGCGGTGCCACCATTCGCGGCAGGCGAAGTTGTCGCAACACTCAATCGCGTTTATGGTGACGAGCTGGGTCGCACTTATCAGGATACTTTCGCCACCTTCGATCTAACACCAATTGCCAGCGCCTCGATTGCACAAGTGCATTTCGCGACCATCGGTACCGGCAAGGAAACGGGACGCGATGTCGCGGTGAAAATTCTGCGGCCAAATATTCGTACAACGATTGAAAAAGATATTGGCCTTTTATATGTCGTCGCAGATCTAATTGAGCGCACGTTTGAAGACGGCAAGCGCCTGCGACCGCGCGAAGTGGTCGCTGAATTTGCCAATGCGATTCACGATGAAATGGATTTGATTCGCGAAGCGGCGAACGCCTCGACGCTGCGGCGCAATTTCATCGATGGCAAATTGCTCTATGTGCCTGAAGTGTATTTCGACTATTGCCACAAAGATGTGATGGTGATGGAGCGGATCGATGCGATTCCGGTCAACGATATTGCCCAGCTAAAAGCGGCCAACATCGACATCGCGCGGCTGGCGACGGACGGCGTGAAAATATTTTTCACGCAGGTATTTCGCGATGGTTTTTTTCACGCCGATATGCATCCGGGCAATATTTTTGTCGGTCGCAACGGAATTTACTGTGGTGTGGATTTTGGCATCATGGGCACCTTGGCGGACGAAGACAAAAATTATCTGGCGCGTAATTTCGCGGCATTTTTCCAGCGCGATTACAAGGCGGTGGCGGTCATTCATATCGAGGCTGGCTGGGTACCAAAAGAAACCCGCGTCGATGAATTCGAGAGTGCGATCCGTTCGGTGTGCGAGCCGATATTTGATAAACCGTTGAAGGAAATTTATTTCGGCAACGTGCTGCTGCGATTATTCGAGGTGTCGCGACGCTTTCGCATGGAGATTCAGCCGCAACTGGTGCTGCTGCAAAAAACGTTATTACAAGTAGAGGGATTGGGGCGGCAGCTTTATCCTGAGCTCGATTTGCGGCCAGTCGCGCAACCGATTCTGGAAAAGTGGATGGCCGAGCAACTGGGCTGGCGCGGACTCCTGAAGCAGTTGAAAAAAGAGGGGCCGCTGTGGACGTCAACCTTGCCGCAGCTCCCGCGCTTGGTACATCGTGCGCTTGAGAACGACCCATCGGCGCGGCTGGAGGCGATTGAAAAAGCGATTGATCGCGTCAACCGCACGCAGCGCTGGCAATCTTCGGTGTTGCTGGTGCTGGTGGTCCTGGCAGCGATGGTGGCAGGGATGTATATCGTTTTGCTGTTTGGCTATTTGATTTAATGATGTTTCCAATATTGGCGGCACGCTATAGCAGAGTCGTAAAAGAAAGGATAACCACATGAACGCGCTGTTGGGTTTTGTTGTGCTGTATCTGCTGGGCACGCTAGCGATTGGCCTGTACGCGGGAACACGTGTAAAAACCTCCACCGATTTTGCGCTGGCCGGCAGGAGCTTGCCGCTGGTGATGATTATCACCACCACGTTCGCGACCTGGTTTGGTGCTGAGACGGTGCTGGGCATCAGCGCCAAGTTCGTGCAGGGCGGATTGAATAGCGTGGTCGAGGATCCGTTCGGCGCGTCGATGTGCCTGGTATTCGTCGGTCTGTTTTTCGCGGCGCGCTTGTATCGCATGAACCTGATGACCATCGGCGATTTTTATCGCCGGCGCTATGGCAAAACGGTCGAAATATTTTGCTCGATCACTATTATCTTGAGTTACCTCGGCTGGGTCGCGGCGCAAATCACCGCGTTGGGATTGGTGTTTAACGTCGTCAGCAACGGTGTCATCGACGTCAATACCGGCATGATCATCGGTACGCTTTCCGTCCTGGCTTACGTGATTTTCGGCGGCATGTTGGCGATTGCGTGGACTGATTTTATTCAGATGATTGTGCTCGTCGTCGGCCTGTCAATTATTGCCTTCATGGCGGGAGATCTGGCTGGCGGCACGGACAAAGTGCTCGCACTGGCACAAACAAAAGAGTGGTTCAAATTTTTCCCGGCACCGAATTTTCACGACGTGGTTTTTTTCTTCGCCGCGGCGATCACGATGATGCTCGGCTCGATTCCGCAACAGGACGTTTTCCAGCGCGTGATGTCGGCCAAAGATGCCAAGACCGCCTCGACGGGAGCCGTGATCGGCGGGCTTTCGTATCTCGCGTTTGCGTTTGTGCCGATGTTCATTGTCGCCTGCGCGGTGCTGGCGATGCCGGAAAAAACCAAGGAGTTGCTTGCGGGCGACCCGCAGCGGGTATTGCCGACTTTTATCCTTACGCAAATGCCGTTTATTGCGCAGGTATTTTTCTTTGGTGCTTTGTTGTCGGCAATCAAATCTTGCGCATCTGCGACCCTGCTCGCGCCGTCGACGAGTTTCGTTGAAAACATCTACAAAAATATTCGGGGTGGGCTGACGGACAAGCAGGAATTATTCGCTTTCCGCGTCACGCTGTTAATTTTTACCGCTTGTGTACTGGGCTTCGCGATCGCCATGATGGGCACGCCGATTTACGAAATGGTGTCGGGTGCCTATCAGGTCACGCTGGTCGGCGCGTTTGTGCCACTGGTCTGCGGGCTTTACTGGAAACGCGCGACACGCAATGGTGCG
>JANMPY010000060.1:0-16567 GCA_031370095.1 Betaproteobacteria bacterium | reverse complement strand
GAACTGGAAGCGCGCATTCCCGATTTGATGGCCAATGAGGCGGTGATTCACACGCCGCTTGGCGCATCGGCTGAGTGGGATGCTTCGGTCACGCGCTGGCTGAATGTTGTGCGCAGCAAGACCCGTCAGGGCATTTCAGCGCCGGCCGAATTGCGCGATGTGCGCGCAGCACTCGGCCAGATGCGACTCATCAAGGACGAAGTCGAGATTGATATCATGCAGCGCGCGAACAAGATTTCGTCCGATGCGCATATCCGCGCGATGAAGATGGCCAAGCCGGGGATGTTTGAATACGAGGTCGAGGCGGAGCTGCTGCATGAATTCGTGAAGAACGGCGCGCGCCAGCCGGCCTACGGCAGCATCGTTGCGACGGGTGGCAACGCGTGTGTGTTGCACTATCGCGAAAATACGGCGCCGCTGAAAAAAGGCGACTTGATGTTGATCGATGCGGGATGCGAGCTGGAAAGTTACGCGGCTGACATCACGCGCACATTCCCGGTTGCGGGCAAATTCAGCGGGCCGCAAAAAGACATTTATGAATTGGTGCTGGAATCTCAGCTTGCGTGCATCAAGGCGGTGAAGCCGGGCGCGCCGTTCGGAAAATATCACGAAGTCGCCGTCAACGTGCTCGCACAAGGGCTGATCGATTTGAAGCTGTGCAAAGGATCACTTAGCGGCGTGATTGAGAAAGAAGCCTACAAGCAGTTTTACATGCATCGTGCCGGCCATTGGCTGGGCCTCGACGTGCATGACGCAGGCGACTATCGGCTACGCGATGGCAAATGGGTGACGCTCGAGCCGGGCATGGTGCTGACGGTAGAGCCGGGCTTGTACATTCGTCCGGCAGATAATGTGCCGAAACATTTTTGGGATATTGGCGTGCGGATTGAGGACGATATTCTTGTGACGAAGAAGGGCAATACGAATCTCACAGCGGCTTGTCCCAAATCGGTGAAGGATGTGGAGGCGTTGACGGCGGGTAACGCATAAATCCGAGAGTTGAACGAAATTTTCAATGTCACCCCTCTCCCTCGATCCCTCTGCTTCGCTTCAAGTGTTCCCTTGTCCCACAAGGGGCGAGGGAAGCAGTAGCCCCTCTCCCTTGAGGGGAGAGGGTTGGGGAGAGGGTGATAGCTGAGAAACCAACGCATCTAATTTTGTGCAACCAGTCATCGCTTTGTAAGCAACTTTCAATCGAAGTCCACCTTGGAAAAAATTGTCATCATCGGTGTCGGCCCCGTCGGGGCCACGTTTGCACTCCTTGCCAAGCGCCAAGGACTCAATGTCTCATTGATGGAAGCCCGGGACGGTCCATCGCGCGAGACGCGGTCGCTTGCGCTCTCGCACGGCAGCCGCGATATTCTGGATGCGACCGGTGCGTGGACTGCAAATCTGAACGCCACTGAAATACACGCCATTCACACGTCGCAAAAAGGTGGCTTCGGCCGTTCGCTGATCACAGCTGAGGATGGCAACGTTCCGGCGCTCGGTTACGTACTCTCGTATGCCGACTTGCAAACGGCGCTGGATGCGCAGCTTCTACAGCAGCAAATTTCTGTGCGACGCGGCGCAGTGGTTTCTTCGTTTGAAGAACATCTTGATCACGTCGAGATTCAATTCACCCAGGATGGTCGCTCGCAGGTTTGCGAAGCCGCTATCGTGGTGCTGGCCGACGGCGGCGCGAATCTCGGCAAAGTACCGGCCATAACCATCGCCGAGAAAGATTATGGCCAAGCGGCATTGCTGGGACATATCGAAACCGACACGCCGCATCGCGGGATTGCGTATGAACGTTTCACGCCGGAAGGGCCTGCGGCCTTGCTGCCGCACGGTGGTGCCAAAAATTATTCGATGGTGTGGGTATCCGCGCCTGAGCGGATTGAGGAATTAAAAACGCTCAGTGAAGCCGCATTTCTGGCGGCCTTTCAGCAGCATTTCGGTCATCGCGCCGGGCGCTTCACCGCTATTGATAGCCGTCGCAGCTATCCTCTGCGGTTGCGTACGGTGTCGTCGCGCGTGGCGGGCAATATTGCCGTCATCGGTAATGCGGCGCAGGCGCTGCATCCGGTGGCTGGGCAGGGTTTCAATCTGGGACTGCGTGATGCGAGTGATCTTGCGCGCCTACTGGCGGACGCGCAGCGCGCGCCGTCCAGCAACGCGATTTTCTCCGCTGCGCTGAAAAAATATGGGTTCGCGAGGAACACTGACGTAGAGCGCAGCGTTGGCTTCACCGATTTTCTGGTGGGTGCTTTTTCGAACGACCATCTTGCTGCGCGCGTTCCACGCGGGCTGGCGCTGGCAGCGGTGGACATGCTGCCGTTTGCGCGGCGTGCGTTGGCGACGCGGATGTTGTTTGGTGCGCCGAAATGAGTGCGGGCATCGTGGTCGTCGGCGGTGGTCCGGTGGGATTGGCCTTTGCACTTGCCGCGTCGCGCCTCGCCAATATTGATGTCACCGTCGTTGAACGCAGCGCTGCCTCTGCCGCAGCACCGGAATTGAGGGCGATGTTCGATCACCGCGTCTACGCGTTGTCACCCACGTCGCTTGCGTTTCTCGGCGAGCTTAACGCGACTCCCGCGCCCGCGCGTGCAGCCAAGGTGCGCGCCATGCAGGTGTGGGGCGATGACGGCAAGAGCCATCTCGATCTGGCGCAGGGTCAGCCCATTGCCACCATCGTCGAGCACGCCGCATTGATGTTCGCGCTGGAACACGCTGTCGCGCGCGATGACCGCATACGTTTGCTGCGCGGCGCGACGCTTGTGGCGATGCGCGCGGACGGCAATCAGCGCGAATTGGACATGGCTGACGGTACGACACTCCTTGCGGATTTGGTGGTGGGCGCCGACGGCAGCCGCTCGCAAATTCGCGAGTGGGCAGGTATTACGGCCGAGACAAAAGATTACGAAAGCGATGGCATCGTTGCCAATTTCCACTCTGAATTTGCACACGGCGACGTTGCGCGGCAATGGTTCACGAATGACGCCGTGCTGGCGTATTTGCCGTTGCCGCAGCAGCAGATTTCGGTTGTTTGGTCGGTAACGAAAGAAAAATCTGCCGCATTGAAAGGGATCAACGATGTTGAATTTTGTGAGGCGGTTGCTGTTGCAGGTCACAAAGTCTTAGGCACGCTCACGCTGGCTTCGCCTGTTGACCGCTTCCCACTCGCGCGCGTGATCGCCCGCCAGTGGGTCGCGCCGGGCTTGGCGTTGATGGGCGACGCCGCGCACGCTGTTCATCCGCTTGCAGGGCAAGGCGTGAATCTGGGATTTGCCGACGCGCGTATCTTGTTTGAGATGTTACAGAAGCGCTCAAAATTTTCGGCCATAGGCGACGTACTGATATTGCAGAAGTATGCGCGCGCACGGCGTGAAGCGACCTTCGCCCTGAGCGAAGTCACCGACAAACTGCGCGCGTTATACATGAGCGACGTGAAAGCAGCCGGATGGATACGCAATCAGGGGCTTACGCTGCTGAACGCCGTTCCGAGTGCCAAGTCGGCGTTGATTGACTATGCGATCAGCTAAAATGCGGGCTTGTTTTGAATGCCCAATGGGAACCAACACCTCCATCGCGGCTCCAACAGCCATTGAATCCAAGGAACCACACGTGAAACTCATCAAGAGTCTGCTGCTGTTGGCGTTAACTGTATTTGCAATTTCCGCTTTCGCAAATGAAACGGTCAAACAGGAACTCGCCAAAAAATACCCCGAGGTCAAGGCCGACCGCATTACGAAAACGCAGTACGGCAATTTGTTCGAAGTCTTTGCCAATGGCGAAATTTTGTACACCGACGAGAAGGTCACGTTTTTGTTGCTCGGTACTTTGGTCGATGCGCAAACGCGTACCAACATCAGCGAGGCACGCCTTCAAAAACTCAATGTCATCAACTTCAATGACCTGCCGTTCGATCAATCGATCAAGCTAGTTCGCGGCAACGGTAGCCGCCGGATGGCGATTTTTGCAGATCCCAATTGCGGCTACTGCAAACGCTTTGAGCAGGATGTAAATACCACCGATAACATCACGGCGTACATTTTTCCCTATCCGATTCTTGCCGCAGATTCAGTGGAGAAGTCTAAATCGGTCTGGTGTTCGACGGATCGGTTGAAGGCTTGGCAGGATCAGATGTTGCGCGAAAAAGCGCCGACCGCGAAGGGGACATGTGAAACGCCGATCGACAAGGTGCTTGCGCTGGGCCGGAAATTAAATGTTACTGGCACGCCGACGACGTTTTTTGAAGACGGCGAACGTATCTCCGGGGCGCTAACGAAAGATCGGATTGAGGCGAAGCTGGTGGCGGCCAAAGCGGGCGCTGTCACTGCGGCGAGCAAGTAATTCGGGTTGATTGACTATGGCGCTTTGGGCTGCGCGGGCGTGATTGCGCTGGGCTCAACGCCTGCATTGGGGTTCGCATTTGGGTTATACCCGCGAGGCAGCAACACCCACATGCGGCCCTGTTGTTTCATCTTGCCCGCCTGCGCGCCGGCCTCATCACCAAATCCCCAATAAAAATCCGCACGCACCGCGCCATTGATCGCGCCGCCCGTGTCCTGCGCCACCATGAGCCGATTCAGTTCCTGTTTGGTGCCCGGAAAAGTGGTGGCCAGAAATACCGGCACCCCCAGCGGCACCACGCGCTGATCCACCGCGATGCTGCGCTCACCGGTTAATGGTACGCCGAGCGTACCGATCGGGCCGCTTAAATCACCCGGCAGTTCCTTGAAAAAAACATAGCTGGGATTGATGTTCATGAAAGCTTGAATTTTTGCAGGATTCTTCCGTGCCCATTCTTTGATCCCCTGCATCGAGGCGCGCTCGGCTTTGATTTGGCCGCGACGGATCAGGGCACCCGCGAGTGAGCGGAAGGGATGTCCGTTCTGATCTACATAGCCTAAGCGCATGCGGCTGCCATCGGGCAATAAAATTTGTCCGGAGCCCTGAATTGCCAGAAAGAATAATTCCACCGCATCGTCCGCCCATGCAAGCTCCAGACCCTTTAACGGCGCGGCGGCAGATTCGATTTCGGCGCGATCAAAATACGGTACCAGTTTGTTGCCGACGATACGGCCACGCAGTCGCTTGAATTTGAGATCGGGATAGACCTCGCTCAAATCGACCGACACCAGATCCTGCGGTTGCCCGTATATTGGGTACTTGAATGTTTCCGTGCGCACGCGCGAGCCGCGCAACAAGGGCTCGTAATAGCCAGTTACCGTTCCCGTTTCAGACTCGTCGGCATTGACGACTTTGAATGGATCGAAGTTGTCGCGAAAATAGCGGCGAACAGTTTCCGGCCTGGCCTTGGGCGAGAGCGTCGCGCCCGCAGCACATGCAGCACTCCATTCGGAGCGGGTCGCCAACACTGCGCAACCCCGCAAAAAGGCTGCGAGCGCTTCGGTCGGGTCGTCCGCTTCCCAGTTGATCAACGCATCCCAGGACGCGCGTTCTAGCCGACCGCGCGCGGGTTCCGCAGGAGTTGCTGCGGCGGGTTCGGAAATCGTGAGGGTCGGTATCAGCGCGATAGGCGCCGCCGCGACCGGCGCGGTGCATACTGCGCAGATCTCGCATGTCGGACATTTGGTGACTGGTGGCGGTGGCGCGCTTGCGCAACTTACCAACAGTGCGACGCCCGCGAAGGCAATCAAAATGCGAAAATACCAACCGTTGGCGCGAATCAGTTGAAGCTGGGAAATTTGTGTCAGTGTCATTGTGCCGCGAGTATAACAATCGCGCCGTGCAGTGCCGGTTGGCGGCATTAAGTCGCAATGTGAATCAGGTTTGAATATTGGAGAAACAAATGGCGTGGGTATTCGCTCAGGTATTTTTAGCCTTCGCGCTGGCGGTATTTATCGTCTGGTGGACGTTTCCGAAGAACAAAAAACCGAAACCTCCCGGCACTCAGGATCAAGGTACGAGCAAAAAAGACCAGCCTTAGCCGGAGACTGCCTAATGCAGCACGCGCGGCACCGACAGCGTGAACTCCGGTATCACCGCGTCAAATTTGGTGCCGTCGTCGGCCACCATCTGGTAGGTGCCACGCATGGTGCCAACCATCGTGCTCAATGACGAACCGGATGTGTATTCATACGACGCGCCCGGCTTGATCGTCGGCTGCTCTCCCACCACACCCATGCCGCGCACTTCCTGCACCTGATTGTCCGAGTCGGTGATGATCCAATGTCGGCTAACGACTTTGGCCGAGACTTGCCCGGTGTTGAAAATACGAATCGCGTAGGCGAAAACATATTGATCGTTCTCTTCATCCGACTGCTCGGTAAGAAAAAACGCCTGTGCTGTCACATCGATTGCGTATTTTTTTGTTTCGGTCATGCGCCAATGCTAACACGCTAAAATACGTGCATTGTTGAAAGCGTATTGATGACTTATCGATGACTTACCGCCTTGCACCCTCGATTCTTTCTGCCGATTTCGCCCGACTGGGCGAAGAAGTGCGCGCCGTGATTGCCGCGGGTGCCGACGTAATTCATTTCGACGTGATGGACAATCATTTCGTCCCCAATCTCACCATCGGGCCGATGGTCTGCGAGGCGGTGCGGCCGCACGCGAAACGCAGCGATGGCAGCAGGATTCCAATCGATGTGCATCTGATGGTGGCTCCTGTGGATCGGATCGTGCCTGACTTCGCCAAAGCCGGTGCCGACATCATCAGTTTTCATCCCGAGGCGTCAGACCACATTGACCGCACGTTGGGCTTGATTCGCGAACACGGTTGCAAGGCCGGATTGGTGTTCAACCCCGCGACATCCTTGAGCCATCTCGATTACGTGATGGACAAAGTCGATCTGATTTTGATCATGTCGGTCAACCCGGGATTCGGCGGGCAAAAATTTATTCCCTCGGCATTGGTGAAATTGACACAGGCAAAAAAACGCATCGCAGCAGAAGTCGAAAAATCAGGACGTGAGATCTGGCTGGAAGTTGACGGTGGCGTGAAGGCTGAAAATATTGCCGACATCGCCCGCGCCGGTGCCGATACGTTTGTCGCCGGCTCGGCGATTTTCGGGCAGCCGGATTACCTGGCGACGATCAACGCGATGCGCGATGAATTGGCGAAGGTGCGCGCATGATCGATGATGCAAGTGCCACAAACTCTAGCACTGGCGCGGCTGGTGGCGGCGTTGCCTTGGAAACGGGTGTCGATATTGGCTCCCAGTCCGATGCCTCTGTAGATGTCGGCGTCGTGGTTAAAAAACCGAAACTGCGCGCAAAACCAAAATTCAGCTTTCCCATTCCGTTGAAAGCGGTGCTGCTCGATCTTGACGGCACGTTGCTGGAAACTGTGGGTGACATCGCGACTGCGGCCAACATGATGCGTGCGTCGTTTGGCTTCGCACCATTGGATCCCGCAGTCATCAAGACCTACGTCGGCAAAGGCATTGCGAACCTTGTCGCCAAGACGCTAAAGGATGCAGTGGGTGAAGTGGGCCCGACGGCGCTGAACGTGGCGGTTGCCAATTTTGAGCGGCAGTACGAGAAATGTTTTGGCGATACTTCGATCCCTTTTCCCGGCGTGATCGATGGACTGGAAGCCTTGCGTGACAAGGGTTTCCGGCTGGGATGCGTTACCAACAAGGCGGAAAAATTCACCCGGCCACTGCTCGAAAAAACCGGGCTTAGCAACTATTTCGAAATCATTCTTTCCGGTGACTCGTTGCCCGAAAAGAAACCACATCCGCTGCCGTTGCAACATGCGGCGAAATTTTTTGAATGCAGCACGACCGAGTTGTTGCTGATCGGCGATTCGGTGAACGATGCTGAAGCGGCGCGCGCGGCGGGTTGCCCGGTGTTTATCGTTCCGTACGGCTACAACGAAGGTCAGGAGCTGCGCGGGCTCGACTGTGATGTATTTATCGACGATATTCCGGCTGCGCTAAAATTTGTTAAGCTACTGCCTCTGCAATAATTTTCTATTTCATTCAACATGACATTCAGCAAACAGGTTTGGACGCGGCGATGGCACAACTGGCGCTAAGCAATTAGCCGCTGTCGTTTTTTGCCGTCCACTCCGACCACTGCTGAAAAATCATGAACGAAATTCAATTCGCCGCACGCGCGGCGCAGGGCTACAACCGGATTCCCGTCACGCTTGAGACCTTCGCAGATCTCGATACGCCGCTGTCGATTTATCTGAAGCTCGCCAATAAACCATTCTCGTATCTGCTCGAATCGGTGATCGGTGGTGAGCGCTTTGGCCGCTACTCGATCATCGGTTTGCCGGCGCACGAATGGCTGCGCGTGAAGGGCAAGGAATGCGCGATCGTGCGCGCCAAAACTGGCGGCCAAACTGAGACGCTTGAGCATGTTTTTGTCAACGATCCGCTTCAGTTTGTCGAGAAATATCGCAAGCGATTTAATGCTGCGCCGATCGATGGCGCGCTGCGATTTGCCGGTGGCCTGGCGGGCTATTTCGGCTATGACACGGTGCGCTACATCGAGCCGAAACTCGAGCTCGAAGAGCATGCGCTCAAAAAAGATGTACTCGGCACACCCGATATTTTATTGATGCTCTCCGACGAACTGGCGGTGGTGGATAACCTTTCGGGCAAGCTGCATTTGATCGTTTACGCCGATCCGGCCAAGCCGAACGCGTATATCAACGCGCAGCGGCGATTGACTGAGCTGCGTTTGGGTTTGCGCCAACACGCGCCGCTGCCGGTGTACGTGCCGGGTGCGGGCGCGCGAGATCCAAAATCGGAAATCGGTAAGGAAACGTTCCTGAAGGCGGTCGCGAAATGCAAACAATACATCGTCGATGGCGACATCATGCAAGTGCAGATTTCACAGCGCATTTCGCAGTCGTTTGATGCGCCGCCGATCAACCTCTATCGCGCATTGCGCTCGATCAATCCTTCGCCGTACATGTTTTATTTCGACATGGGAGATTTTCATATTGTTGGTGCCTCGCCGGAAATTTTAGTGCGTCAGGAAGGCAGCAAAGTGACGGTGCGACCTATTGCGGGCACCCGCAAACGTGGCGACACTACCGAGCGCGATCTGGCGCTCGAAACTGAATTGAAAAATGATCCCAAAGAATTAGCAGAACACTTGATGCTGATCGATTTAGGTCGCAACGATCTCGGTCGAATCGCGAAAACCGGCAGCGTGAAAGTGACCGAGCAAATGGTGGTCGAGCGTTACTCACATGTGATGCACCTGGTGTCGAATGTCGACGCTGAAATTCGCGATGACGTTGGCCCGATTGATTTACTGCGCGCGACCTTTCCCGCAGGCACCGTCACCGGCACGCCGAAAGTGCGCGCGATGGAAATCATCGATGAGCTGGAGCCGAGCAAACGTGGTGTATACGCGGGCGCTGCCGGTTATCTTGGCTTCAACGGTAACATGGATCTGGCGATTTCGATTCGTACCGGCGTGGTGAAAGACGGCACGCTGTATGTGCAGGCGGCTGCCGGTATCGTTGCTGATTCGGTAGCCGAGCTCGAATGGCAGGAAACCGAAAACAAGGCGCGTGCCTTGCTGCGCGCCGCCGAAATGGTTTCGCTCGGCATCGACACCAACGCATCGTGAGGAGAAAAAAATGCTGCTCATGATCGATAACTACGATAGCTTCACGTTCAATCTGGTTCAATACTTTGGCGAGCTTGGCGAAGAAGTATTGGTGAAACGGAACGATGAAATTTCGCTTGCCGACATTGAAAAACTAAAGCCCCAGCGAATCGTGATTTCACCCGGGCCATGCTCGCCGACGGAGGCCGGTATCTCAGTGCCGACCGTCGAAAAATTTGCCGGAAAAATTCCGATTCTCGGCGTATGTCTCGGCCATCAGAGCGTCGGCCAGGCGTTTGGCGGCAGAGTGGTGCATGCGAAAACGCTGATGCACGGCAAAACGTCACAGATGACGCACACCGGTGCGGGCGTATTCGCAGACCTGCCCTCACCATATCGGATTACCCGTTATCACTCGCTCGTCATTGAGCGGGAATCGTGTCCCGCTTGTCTAGAAGTGACGGCGTGGACCGATGACGGCGAGATTATGGGTGTGCGGCACAAGACGCTGGCCGTTGAGGGCGTGCAGTTTCACCCTGAATCGATCATGACCGAACACGGTCATGCGCTATTGAAAAATTTTCTAAAGTTGAAAGTCTGAACATGTTTACTGCGCAAGAAGCCATTAACCGGCTCTCCGATAAACGCGAAATCTTCTTCGATGAAATGGTCGACTTGTTTCGCCAAGTCATGGATGGCAAGGTGACACCGGTGCAACTTTCCGCGATTCTTATGGGCCTGCATGTGAAGACCGAGACGGTGTCCGAGATTGCGGCCGCCGCAAAAGTGATGCGCGAATTTGCGACCAAAGTTGACGTGGGTGACTTGCCGAATTTGGTTGATACGTGCGGTACTGGCGGTGACAAGGCGCATACGTTCAACATCTCCACTGCCGCTGCGTTTGTCGCCGCCGCTGCGGGTGCCAAAGTTGCCAAGCACGGTGGACGTTCGGTGTCTTCGCAGTCGGGCAGCGCTGATGTGCTGGAAGTGTTGGGAGTGAATGTGAATCTCACCGCAGCGCAGGCGGCAGAGTCGATCAAGCAGGTTGGGTTGGGCTTTATGTTCGCGCCAAATTATCACCCGGCGATGAAGCACGCCGCGCCGATCAGAAAAGAATTGGGCATGCGCACCATTCTCAATATTCTCGGGCCGCTGACCAACCCGGCCAGCGCGCCGAATCAGGTGATGGGCGTGTTTCACAGCGATCTGGTGGGCATTCAGGCGCGGGTGTTGAAAGAGCTCGGCTCCAAACATGTGATGGTGGTTCATGGTGAAGACGGGCTCGACGAGATCACGCTATCCGGGTCGACACTGGTGGCGGAGCTTAAACACGGATTCGTCACCGAATACAAGATTGAGCCCAAACAATTCGGCCTCGACATCGCGCCGATTGAGGCCATCAAAGCAGCGGATAAGGATGCCTCGAAAAAAATGGTGCTTTCGGTGCTGGACAATCAGTCGGGACCCGCAAAAGATATTGTCATGCTCAATGCGGGCGCGGCGATATATGTGGCAGGACTTGCCAATGATTTGTGGGGCGGCGTGACCAAGGCGCGAGAAATGATTGAAACCGGAAAAGCGCGGGCCAAGCTGGATGCGCTAGTGAAATTCACGTCCGCGTTGTAGTTATCTAAACCGCGTTGAGAAGAGTAGTCAGGCATGTCTGATATTTTGCAAAAAATTCTTGCGACCAAGCGCCGTGAAGTCTCGGAAGCGAAGGCTAGACGACCGCTGGTGGAGATTGCCGCCGCCGCCCGCGAAATGCCGCCGCCACGTGATTTTGTCGGAGCCATTCGCGCCAAGCTCGCGGCGGGCAAGCCAGCCGTCATTGCTGAAATCAAGAAAGCCAGCCCCAGCGCGGGGGTTTTCAGGTCGTCTCTCGCAGGCGAAGGCGCAGCCTTTGACCCAGCCCGATTTGCGCGGAGTTATGAGACGCACGGCGCGGCCTGCCTTTCGGTGCTAACTGACAAGGAATATTTTCAAGGATCGATCGATGACCTGATCACTGCGCGGGTAGCGTGTCGCCTGCCGGTGCTTCGAAAAGACTTTATTGTCGATCCATACCAAATCGTCGAGGCGCGGGCAATCGGGGCCGACGCAGTGCTGTTTATTATTGGCGCAGTGCCAATAGCGCAATTTATGGAATGGGAAAATCTTGCCCAGTCGCTTGGCTTGGCCGTGCTCGCCGAGTCTCACCAAGAATCGGAACTTCATCAAGCATTAATGCTTAAAACACCATTAATTGGCATTAACAACCGCGATCTCACCCAATTTACAACGAATATTGGAACGACATTATCTCTGAGGAAACACGTGCATACCGATAGAATTTTGGTGACGGAAAGTGGTATTTCCGATGCCGGCATCGTGCAAAAAATGGCGGCGGCGGGAGTGGGTACTTACCTCATCGGCGGGGCGTTGATGGAGTCGGTTGAGCCGGGCTTGGCACTTGCGGCGCTGTTCTCAAACACGCTCGTATGACCGGGCGATGACGCTACAACAGGCGTGAATGCTTTATTTGCCCATGTTGCGCAAATGCAACATGGTGCCTTTAGTGTGCCAAATTTCACCGTGAGCACTTGAGCAAGTGCGCTAAATTTGGCAATATGACGTCAGCTTCTCAAAAGATTTTGGCATAACGATTGTGGGAGAAGTTGTTATCCGTGTGTCGGGCGCAAGCTGTGGCGCTTGGGTGGCACGTTCAGCCCCAAGAGGATTGTGTGTTGTGAAGAATTACAAAGCCTCAATTTAACCCTAAGGAGATTTTTGATGAATAAGAAATTAATCGCTCTTGCAGTCGCAGGCGTAACACTCGCCCCGGCAGTCATGGCGCAAACGGCGAATCCCGTGACGTTGTACGGTCGGATTTACGCAACCTACAACTCCGTCAATGCAAACGGCAGCGGTGTTCCCGGTGGCGTTGCGACGCAACCGATTGGCCGACGTGGCTCTGTAGCCGATGAGTCTTCATTCATCGGTGTGCGCGGCACTGAAGACCTGGGTGGCGGCTTGAAGGCTTTCTTCCAGATTGAATCCTCAGCTCCCCCAGACGCTGGCGGCGGTACTTTCGCCAGCCGCAATAGTGCTGTCGGCTTGCAGGGTGGTTTCGGCAGCGTATTGTTGGGTCGTTGGGATTCGCCTTTCAAAGTTACCGCGCTGGCCAATGATCCATCGGGTCAGTTGACCCTCGGCGATCCACTGGCAGTGATCAGCACCGGCGCTACCGGCGGCAGCCAGTTCAATCGCCGTCAGGACAACTCCTTCCAGTACTGGACGCCAAACATCAATGGTTTTACCGGTCGCTTCATGTACTCGCCTAACGAAGGCAAAACGGCAACAGCCAATCCGACCACGCTGGGCTTGAACGTCGCCTACGCAGGTGGTCCAGTTGTTCTTGGTTATGCGTACGAAGTGCATAAAGACCAGGTAAATACGACTGCAACCGCGAACGTGAAAGAAAAAGGCCACGAAGTAATTGGTACTTTTAAGTTTGGTCCTTTCAAAGTTGGCGCGACCGCACAGCGTTTTGACCGTAGCAATCGTACGAATCAAAAAGTTGTTCTCGTTACCGGCCAATACGACATCGGCAAGCACAGCATCTGGGGCATGTACGGAAAATCCAAAGATGGTTTGGCCAGCACCGTCGCCAGACAACCTGAAGGCAAGTTTGCAACCGTTGGTTATTACTATAACTTCACCAAGCGCACCTTCTTTGTCGCAACGTACGCCAGTGTCGTTAACAACTTCGTCTCCTCATTCAGTCTGGGTGGCAGCGGTGCGAAGTACGCAACAGTCTCCGGTCCCGGTAATGATCCAAAGGGCTTCGGTGTCGGCTTGCGTCATTTGTTCTAATCAAACGCAAATCAAAATACCGATTGGCAGTAGCTTGATCAGCGGGCACCTTCGGGTGCCCGTTTTGTTTCTATAATGCGGCTATGAATCTAATTGACCAATTCATTTGCGAAATTGACACGGGCTTACGCATCATTTTTGCGCCGACGCACGCTGAACGTCCCACGCCCGTGCCCACCGCAAACTCGATAGTCGCCCCTATCGCGCCAACCATGGGCGCG
Source organism: Betaproteobacteria bacterium (assembly GCA_031370095.1). Taxonomy (GTDB): domain Bacteria; phylum Pseudomonadota; class Gammaproteobacteria; order Burkholderiales; family Usitatibacteraceae; genus UKL13-2. The sequence continues at coordinate 2,966 of JANMPY010000060.1, read as the reverse complement.
GAAGAGTGCCGGGAAGCCGCTCGGCTTATGCGCGTCAATCACACCGGCGAAGTTTGCGCGCAGGCGCTCTACCAAGGGCAGGCGCTCACTGCAAAATCGGCGGAAACACGCCAGCTTCTTATTCAAGCCTCGCGCGAGGAGCGCGACCACCTTGCATGGTGCGAGACAAGGTTGGAGAGGCTGGGCGGCGCGACCAGCGTGCTCAATCCGCTGTTCTACGCAGGCGCTTTTGGCTTGGGGGTGGTGTCGGGAATGCTGGGTGATAAATGGAGCATGGGGTTCCTCGTTGAAACCGAGCGCCAGGTCGAGGCGCATTTGGGCGATCACTTGAATCGCTTACCGGTGGCCGACCATGCAAGCCGCGCCGTGCTGGAGGCGATGCAGGCCGACGAAATACGCCATGGGCAAGCTGGTGAGGATCACGGCGCCGTCGAGCTACCCGCGCCGCTTCAGGGAGCCATGCGGGCGTTTTCACGGGTGATGACAGGCACAAGTTACTGGGTTTAGCGGCACACGCTTGGTGCAGCGCTGCACGGCCTATTTACCACCGGCCGCGTCGTCATCAAGTATCTCAAAATCGTGCGTAACACTGGCGGTTTTGGCGAGCATGGCCGTCGCCGAGCAATACGTATCGGCGGAAAGTTTGATTGCGCGCTCCACCTTGCCGGGATTAAGCCGCGTGCCGGTCACGATGAAATGAAAATGGATACTGGTGAACACCTTTGGATCTGTGGCTGCCCGCTCGGCCGATAGTTCGACGACGCAGTCGGTGACATGCTCACGGCTTTTTTTCAAAATCAGGATCACGTCAAACGCGCTGCAAGCACCAGTGCCGATGAGCACAGTCTCCATCGGTCGCGGGCCCAAGTTGCGACCACCGGCTTCCGGCGCGCCGTCCATTACGAGCGCATGCCCGCTCTCGGTTTCGCCCAGAAAAGTCACATTTTCTATCCATTTAATACGTGCTTTCATGTTTTTCCTTGAGTTTTCCCCTGTTGTGGCACGGCGCGCAGCGAAGGTGCAACAGCGTCGATCAAGGCCTGAAACTTCGCATTGGTTTATGCTTGTCACTCATCCACATTTGACAGCGAGTCCTTGAATTTACTATAATTTCCAGTTCCGCCAAGTATCCCCCGTTTGCTTGGCTTGCAATATCGTGTTTGCCGACTACCGTTGCCTTACGCACTAGACCGTCAATGTCTCCAAAATTGTCGGATGAAATCCAAGTGCGGTAAGCAAACAATCGATTGGCTTGTGCGTTTCACCCAAGTAACACGCAGTTGGTGAACGCACCACGCGTCGACGGCAAATCCATAATCTAAGCCCCAAGCAACCATCAAATTAGCGAGTACTGCAATGAAAACATTTTCTGCCAAGCCAGCTGACGTCATTCACGACTGGCTCCACGTCGACGCCACTGACCAGGTGTTGGGTCGCCTCGCCTCTGCCGTCGCGCTGCGTTTGCGCGGCAAGCATAAGCCCGAATACACGCCGCACGTTGATACCGGCGATTTTATTGTTGTCACCAACGTCGAAAAACTGCGCGTAACCGGCAACAAGGGCGAGCAAAAAACTTATTACCGCCATACCGGCTACCCCGGCGGTATTTATGAAACAAACTTCAACAAGTTGCAGCAAAAGCATCCCGAGCGCGTGCTTGAAAAAGCAGTCAAGGGCATGTTGCCCAAAGGCCCGCTCGGCTATGCAATGATCAAGAAACTGAAAATTTATGCCGGCGGCACCCATCCGCACAGCGCCCAGCAACCCAAAGAACTCAAGATCCAAGCCTAAGGAATAGCGAACATGGTCGGTAAATATCATTACGGAACGGGCCGCCGCAAGAGCGCGGTGGCACGTGTATTCATGAAACCCGGCAAGGGTGACATCGTCGTCAACGACAAGCCGCTGGATTTGTATTTTTCCCGCGAAACGGGTCGCATGGTGGTTCGTCAGCCATTGGAGCTGGTTGGCAGCATTGACAAATTCGACATTATGGTCACGGTACTCGGTGGTGGCGAATCCGGCCAGGCCGGTGCGGTGCGCCACGGCATTACCCGTGCATTGATCGATTACGATGTAAACCTGAAACCGCAGCTTTCCAAAGCCGGTCTGGTGACGCGCGACGCCCGCGAAGTGGAACGTAAAAAAGTTGGTTTCCACAAAGCGCGGCGTCGTAAACAGTTCTCGAAACGCTAAGCAGAAAGCGTCCCTCGAAAGGAAAAAGCCGCCTCTGCGGCTTTTTCCTTATTCGGTGCCGCGTTCATTAATGCTTTTACGGACATCAAAGGAGCTCATTCTCCAATGTTGAGCGAGATAAAGCTGCGCGGTGCGTGGCGAAAAATTCGATCCAAAATCGGCATTCGCTCCGGAAAAGTCGCGATCAAAAGCCACACGCCCTGGTATATAAAATTTGGCGGCTACGGTGTCATGATGGGTGTCGCTGGTGCCGTCGTGTGGTATCTGGTCGACAATAGTTACAAAATCACCGGCTTTAATCGCGAAGAGGCGACCGCCCAGATTGCCAAGCTGACCGAGGGTAACGAACGCCTCAAACGCGAATACGATTTGGCCAAAAGACTGTTGAACGAACGTGAGGGGCAGCTCAAGGTTGAAAAATCGGCGCAGGCGGAACTGGAGAAAAACCTGAGCCAGATTCAAGAAGAAAATTCTGGCCTCAAGGAGGATCTGGCTTTTCTGCGCAACATCATGTCCTCGGGCAACGTCCAGGAAGGCTTGGCGATTGCCAACCTGAAAGTCGAGGCCGATGCGCTACCGAACGAATTTCGTTACCGCATGCTGCTCACCCAGGGTGGCCAGCGCAAACAGGATTTCAAGGGTAAAGTGCAGGTGGTCGCGCGCGTTCAGCAGGGAAGCCAGCAAACAGCGTTGAGCTTTCCGTCGGACGTGGAGGTGCGCGGCAAAGGCGGCGAAATCGAATTCCGCTATTACCAAAAAGTGGATGGCAG